>JAAZCB010000101.1 GCA_012513545.1 Clostridiaceae bacterium | reverse complement strand
GGCATGGAGGACATTTACCACAGGACTCGTCAACGGTAAATTCCAGGAAAAACTTTGCAATATCAACCATACAGGTATCTTCATCCATGACGATAAGTCCACCGGAGCCCATCATTGAGCCTAACTGGATCAAGGAGTCATAATCAATAGGCGTATCAATAAGATCTGCAGGTATACATCCTCCGGATGGTCCACCTGTCTGTGCAGCCTTAAATTTCTTTCCGTTCGGAATTCCTCCTCCTATATCATACAGGACTTCCCTCAAGGTTGTCCCCATAGGTATTTCTACCAATCCGGTATTATTGATTTTTCCTCCTACTGCAAATACTTTTGTTCCTTTACTTTTTTCGGTACCAATACTTGAAAACCATTCGGCTCCCTTTAGTATTATAATCGGAATATTCGCAAAGGTCTCAACATTATTCAATATAGTAGGCTTCTGCCATAATCCTTTAACTGCCGGGAATGGAGGTCTTGGTCTTGGCTCTCCCCTCTTCCCTTCAATCGAAGTCATAAGTGCAGTTTCTTCACCACAAACAAAAGCTCCGGCTCCAAGCCTTATTTCAAGGTCAAAGCTGAAGTCTGTACCAAGAATGTTGTTTCCAAGCAAACCATACTCTTTTGCCTGCTCAATCGCAAGTCTCAACCTCTTAACAGCAATAGGATACTCAGCTCTGACATAAACATAACCCTGATTTGAACCAATAGCATAACCTGCTATTGCCATAGCCTCAATAACTGTATGCGGGTCGCCTTCAAGCACGCTTCTGTCCATAAACGCTCCAGGATCGCCTTCGTCAGCATTACAACATACGTATTTCTGTTCGTTTACCTGCTTGGCTGCAAATTCCCACTTGATACCTGTCGGGAAGCCTCCGCCCCCTCTTCCTCTTAAGCCTGATTTCTTAATAGTATCAACTACTTCTTCCGGCTTCATTTGGGTTATAACCTTTGCCAGGGCTTTATAACCGTCATACGCTATATATTCGTTTATTTCTTCAGGGTTTATAACACCGCAATTCCTAAGTGCTACCCTCATCTGTCTTTTGAAAAAATCCACCTGTTCAAGGGATTTCTGTACGTCTTTTGATTCTTCCTGTCCCTGAAGAAGCCTTTTTACAATTCTCCCCTTCAGGAGATGCTCTTCGACAATTTCCTTGACATCCTCAACCTTCACCATTGTATACATTGCGCCTTCAGGATAAACCACAACAATAGGACCCTCTGCACATAAACCGAAGCATCCCGTCCTTACAACTTTAACTTCATTCTGAAGACCGTTTTTGCCAATGTGAGTGTCAAATTCACTTATTATAAATTCCGATTTTGAGGAAGTACAACCGGTGCCTCCACAAACCAGAACATGCGATCTATATACTTGCATTAATAACCCTCCTTTTGAAAAATAGAAAAAGAACCAGTATCACTGCTCCAAAAAGCAGCAGCCAAAGCTCAAACTATTATTTATCCGCTTCACCAATAGTGTATTCAAGGCATACCCTTCCGTTCACTATGTGCTCAGCTACAATGCGAGCTGCCTTTTCAGCCGTCATTTTAACATAAGTTACCTTGCTTCCATCCTTGTCGAAAATTTCTACAATAGGCTCGAGTCTGCATACTCCTATGCAACCGGTCATTGTAACTGTTATATCGTTCAGCTTTCTTTTATTCAGTTCTTCAACAAATGCATTCATCACAGGCCTTGCTCCTGCCGCTATTCCACAGGTAGCCATCCCCACAACTACTCTCATTCCGTTTCCGCCTTTTCTAAGGCTAATCTGCTCAAGCGTCTTTTTTCTTATCTCTTCCAATTCAGCCAATGATTTCATCCAGCAACCCTCCAAAAATATTCTTTATCCCCTCGTCAATATACTCTTTTATCCACATCATCACTTCATACTGTACAAGAGGAACTTCACCAAGT
>JAAZCB010001159.1 GCA_012513545.1 Clostridiaceae bacterium | reverse complement strand
TACAAACTATGAAAACATTATTTTAATTGATCAGGAATTAAACACTGTCTCGTTTAAGTATTTATATGCAACAAACTATATGATTAGCTTTTCAAAGGTTAGATTATCAAAAGATTGGCAATCCAAAGCTAAATCTGAAGGGTGGAAAACTGTCAGTTTAACAAGCTATAATATATGTCAAGTTAATAATAGTAGAGTTAGACTGTTGAATTATTTGGATTTTGAAGTAGTCGAAGAGTTTGAACTGTTTAATAAAGAGTTGGGTGAAAATTTGGTGTCTAACTATTCTAATATTATTCTTACAAAAATAGACAGCGCCACTACTCTTTTATCAATTGAAGATGGTGGTTCAATAAGATATATAAAATTAGACAATGTTGATGATTTAGAAGGCGCAAAGTTGTATTTCTACAATTATGATGAACAATATTATGATGAGAACACTTATAATGATATTATAGAAAATAACTATATTGTATTGTTTACTCCGAAGGATAAGTATCCAATAAAAACTATAAGAGTATCCGATGAAGACTGGAATAATTAATTGGAAAAGATCACAATATATAATTTCCCCATTTATAAAGTAAGCGTCAAACTTTTCCCACCTTGCAAAAATCAGAGCAATTTTGAGAAAACAAGAGAAAATGATTCTTCAAAATTCATTGAAATACTCTGCATTTTGAAAAATGCTAATTTGATGTAATCAGTCAAAATCAGCTTAAATCACCCTTGACTCGTGATTTTGGTAAGCAAAACCTGAGTTTTGTTTAATCAAGAGCTTTTTATTCTGCATAAATCCGGTATATTATCAGACCAGGGCATCAACGAATCCAGTACGCTCTGATCTTTGACATCAACATTAGGAAGTGTTTTCAACAAGTAGGTCAGATATTCAAAAGGCTTGAGATCGTTTGCCCTGGCGGTCTCAATCATGCTGTAAATCATAGCGCTTGCAGTAGCTCCATTCGGAGTGTTGCAAAACAGGAAGTTTTTACGTGCTATTGCAAAGCCTTTTATACTCCGTTCTGAAATGTTATTGTCGCAATAAAGCCTGCCGTCCAGCAGGTAATTGTTAAGCTTATCCCACTGATTCAAACAATAATTAACAGCTATACCGGTAGTGCTCTTGGGTGTAATCCGAGGTCTTTGATACTTAAGCCATTTATAAAACTCATCCAATATAGGCTTGCTTTTTTCAAGTCTGCCGACATATCTTTCTTCAGGAGTTACATCTTCAAACTCATGCTCAACCCTATATAGTCTGTTGCAAAAATCCAGCCCTTCTTTTGCAGCACATGTCTTATCTCTAACTTCTTTTGGCAATGACTTTAGTGCCTCGTCAAATTTTCTCCGGGCATGGGCAAGGCAGGCCACATTGATTACATCTGCCAGTCCATCATAGGACTGATAGCCGTCTGTACAAAGGTAACCTTTGAAACCCTGCAAAAAATTTTGAGGGTGCTTTCGTGCGCGTGTTGTTTGATATTCAAATAAAACTATCGGTGGGCCGTCCCTGCCTGTCCGGTAAAGCCACATATATGATTCAGAGCTCGCAGGCCTTCCGGGCTCGTGCAAAACCTGCAGGGTAGTTTCATCAGCACATATTATGTCATACTGTAATAAAAACTGATGCATCCGCTCAAATATTATTGACAGCCATCTTGTTGAAGCTAAAATCAGCCAGTTTGCCATGGTTTGCCGGGAAATCTCTATATCTAACTGCTTCCAGTAGGTTTCCTGCCTGTATAAGGTTACTCCGAACATGTACTTCTGTGTCATCACGTGTGCAATTGTTGCCGCTGAAGCTATGCTGCCTGGGAGTGCACGTTTTGGCATTGGCGCTGTTATAACCGGAGTGGTTATTTCGTTTTCTTCACAGCAACCACAAGCATATACCGTACGTCTGTTTTCAATAACCTTTATCTGAGGGGGGATTATCTCAAGCTCCCTTGAAATCTCCACACTCATTTCATGAAGCTGATTTCCACAAACATCACAAAGCTGCTCTTCCTTAGGTAGCTTGTGTTCAATGACTTCAACAGGAAGGTCTTTTAGCATTTCCTCCCTGTGTCCCTTTTGCTTTTTCTTCCTCTTGTATGTAATTTCTTCAACAGTAGGCTCAGGTACGGAAGGTTTAACTGCATCCAGAGCTTCAGCCTCATTAAAAAGAGTTTGCTGCTCAGGATGAATAGTCTGTTCGCTTGAACGGCCGTAAAGCCTGTGCTGGTTTAGACGAAAATGCTCTTCAAACCAATTAAGCTTAGCCAAAAGCTCTGCTTTTTCATTTTGAATTAAAGAATTTTCACTTTCAAGAAGTGCAATTTTATCTTTTAATATTGAATTTTCTATTTGAAGCTGTTCGGCCGAAACCGCTTGTTTTATCTCGTTTTCCATAGGTTTATTATATCAAATTTCTATCAAGAATTCCATAGAAAAACAAAATATTTTTGCCTCGTGACGACTCATATCACTGCATTTAAAGGCACTTTTCGGTGCGCTTGTTTTTGCTCAATTGAAAGACCTGTCAACAACCAATAAAGTTCCCTGCATCCCACAAGTATTGTGTCCCTGGATTTGTCTTGAGGCCATTTGAATGATCCTTTTTCAAGGCGGCGAAAGTATAGCCAGAAGCCGTTGTGGTCCCAATGTAATATTTTTATCATTGTCCTGTTTTTGTTACAAAACACAAAAAGGCTTGATGAAAATGGATCAAGTGAAAAACATTGTTGAACTATTGCTGCTAATCCATCTATAGAGCGGCGCATATCAGTGCTTCCAGCTGCAAGGTAGACTTTTTCTGTTC
>JAAZCB010001158.1 GCA_012513545.1 Clostridiaceae bacterium | reverse complement strand
CAATGAACTTAATACAGATATGGTTTATAGTATGGCTGGTCCCGTTTATGTAAATTTCAAACAGCTTCATATAATGGGAATTAGCAATCCTTATTATACTCACGCAGATGCAAAGGGGTACTTTATCGGAAGAAATATATTTCAAAAAATCTATGTTGTTTTGCTTCATATTTATATTTTGCGTTTTATCCGAAGTGCAGATTATTTCGTCTTTCAGACTAATGAATCAAGGCTGGGATTTTGCAAAAGGTATTTTGTGGATAAAGAGCGAACAAAAGTAATCTCAAACGCAATAGATAGTGATTTTCTAGAGCACTTTAAAGATAAAACTCCAAGAGCTTTTAGCACATCGAAAGAAATTGTAATTTTTTGTCCGGCAGCTGCATACCCCCACAAGGCTTTGCATACAATTCCTAAAATAGCCAAAGAGCTTAAAATGCTCGCCAAATCAAATTATAAGTTTAGATTTAGAATCACAATTGATAAGAACACTCAGTATTTTCAAAAAATATTTCGACTGACAGAAAAGTTTGATGTTATGGATTTACTGGAAAATATTGGGCCGTTTAGCTACCACGAATCCATCCGGTTACATGAAAAAGCCGATATTGTATTCGTTCCAAGCATTCTGGAAACCTTTTCAGCTAATTATCTCGAGGCTATGGCCGCAAAAGTTCCATTGATTGTTGCTGACAAAGATTTTGCAAGAGACATTTGTGGTAAGGCCGCTGTTTATATTAATCCATTTAATGCAAAGACGACTGCAAGAATGATTCATGATTTGATTTCGAATGCAAACCATCAATTAGATCTTATAAAAGAAGGGGTAAATGTATTAAGCCGTTTTGGTGACCAGAAAAACCGTTTCAAGCTGCTTTTAAGCTATTTGAGAGAAGTAGAACATCTGAAAACTTTGAATCATTGAGAAGTGAAAGTAACTTATTGATATTGTATTTTGAAAAACTATGTTTACACATAAATTGAGGATATAATGTGGAAATCATTTATAAAAATCCGGAGATATTTTTTGTTGTACGGCTTTGGCAGAACTTATATAAAGATAATTGGCAGGCTACGATATGGTTTGTTTAATTTGCAGATCAGGAAGAAAAAGAAAAGATATATTAGTATTGTAGGATGCGGCCAATTTAGTTTTTCAACCATATTATTCTTTTTATATAAAAAATTGGGAAATGTATTTTTAGGCTGTTATGATATTAACCCAAAAAATGCAGATACCCTTCGCAAATTTCACGGCTTTAAATACAGTACAAAAACATTCGATGAGCTTGTTGATGATAATAACTTAAAAGTACTTTATATAGCATCAAATCACTATACTCATGCAGAATATGCAATAAAAGCATTACAAAAGAACAAAACTGTTTATATAGAAAAGCCAATCAGTGTAAATTACCACCAATTTATTGAATTATTGAAGGCAATGAAAAGATATAAGGGTAATATCTATGCCGGATATAACAGACCATTTGCCAAAGCTATTAAGATACTTAATAAATATTTATCTGGCGATAATTCACCTTTCACCTTGACCTGTCATATAAACGGACATTTTATACCTGATAATCACTGGTACAGAAATAAACAGGAGGGAACAAGGATTTGTGGTAATGTGGGCCATTGGTTAGATCTTTCTTTTCATTTGTTTAACATTCGCGGTAAACTACCTGATAAACTAAAGATCCAGATTAATTATAGCAACGAGTTAATTCCAGATGACAATATCAATATTTCATATACAACTGATATCGGAGATTTGGTAAGCATCGTTATCACTTCAAGAAATGAACCTTTTGAAGGAATAAGTGAAATAATTAATTTTCAGAATAGTACTATTATTGCGAAGATTGATGATTTTAAAAAAATTACTATTTGGAAATCCCATAAAAGATTAATAAAAAAGTTTTGGCCAAAAGATGTCGGACATAAACATGCGATATTACAACCTTTTTCTGGAATAACTAGAGACTGGAAAGAGGTTGAACTTTCAACATTGCTTATGCTACATATTACGGATATGGTACGTAATAAACAAGGATTGAGTGATTTTGATATATCAGAGGCATACAAGAATTTGAAAGAAAATTTATATGAAACAAATAATTCAAGACCTTAAAAAGGGCACAACTATTCTAGAAGAACTACCTGCCCCGATAGTTCAGAAAGGACATGTTCTTATAAAAACCACACGGAGTCTTGTTTCATTAGGGACTGAAAAGATGTTGGTAGAGTTTGGAAAAGCTGGTCTGATAGCAAAAGCTAAGCAACAGCCTGATAAAGTTAAGATGGTTTTAGATAAAATGAAAACAGATGGGATCTTGCCTACGTTAGAAGCCGTGTTTAGTAAATTAAATCAGCCATTACCTCTGGGATATTGCAATGTCGGTAAGGTTATTGAGGTTGGTGAAGGTGTTAAAGGAATAAAAGTTGATGATCGGGTAGTATCCAATGGGAACCATGCAGAATTTGTTTGTGTTCCTGAAAATCTTGTTGCCATTGTACCGGATAAAGTGACCGATGATGAAGCTGCATTTGCGGTGATAGGGGCTATTGGTTTGCAAGGGATACGGTTACTAAATCCAACCTTTGGTGAGACAATTGTTGTCACTGGTTTAGGGTTAATAGGTCTAATAGCCTCTCAGCTATTAAAAGCAAATGGTTGTAATGTTATTGGTATAGACCCTGATAATCAAAAACTCCTCGTTGCTGAAAAAATGGGGGTGACTCCTTTGAATCCAAAAGATACTGATGTAGTAAACTATATTCTGGAAAAAACCAATGGAATTGGTATAGATGGGGTAATTATTACTGCATCCAGTAGTTCAGATGAAATAATTTCGCAATCAGCAAAAATATGCCGTAAAAGGGGTAGGATCATATTGGTTGGAGTTGTAGGTTTAAACATCAGAAGATCCGATTTTTATGAAAAGGAAATTACTTTTCAGGTATCGTGTTCCTATGGCCCCGGGAGATATGATGAAAACTATGAAGAAAAAGGACATGATTATCCGATTGGATTTATACGTTGGACAGAAAAAAGAAATTTTGAAACGATTCTTAAAGCTATTGAAAATGAGCAATTAAAGGTTATACAGCTGATAACTGAGAAAGTCGGATTGAACGATTTTGAAAAAATTTATAGTAATATAGGTAAGAATAACTCTATTGCCTCCATACTTGAATATGAAACTGAAAGTGATTACTCAAGAAGTTTAACAGTTACGCATAAAACCTTTTCCAAAACAAGCAATATAATTGGAATTATTGGTGCAGGTAATTTCACAAATGCAATGATTCTGCCGTGTCTGAAAAAACTTAATGCAAATATCAAATGGATTTCTTCTGCAAAGGGTTTGTCAGGAAGAAATATGGCTAAACGTTTTAACATCAGCAATGTCACTACCGATTATGCCGAAATTCTTGAAGATAAAGAAGTGGATATCATTTTCATTACAACCAGGCATAACCTGCATGCCAGTATGGTAATTGATGCGCTAAAGAAGGATAAACATGTATTTGTGGAAAAACCTTTAGCCCTTAATGATACCGAATTGAATGATATAATTGCAACATATCAGTTAGGAAGTAAGAGTCTGACAGTGGGTTTCAACAGAAGGTTTGCCCCACTTGCTGGCAGGCTTAAAAAGCTGCTAGGTGAGGATAATGCACCCATAAATATTTTAGCAAATATGAATGCCGGATATATTCCTCAAAATGTATGGGTTCAGGATATGGGTGTTGGAGGAGGAAGAATTATTGGTGAAGCATGTCATTTTATTGATTTGTGCTCGTTTTTTACCAATTCACGCATAACAAATGTTTGTTCAAATTCACTAGGTACAAATCCAGCAGAGAATTCCGATAATATGAGTATTTTGTTAAGATATGAAAATGGATCGAATGCTGTGATAAATTATTTTGCAAATGGTAGCAAACAATACCCAAAAGAAAGAATTGAAATATTCAAGCAGGGAAAAATCTATGTTATTAATAACTGGCGAAAGTTAGAGGCATTTGGGCACAAAGGTTTTACATCAGCGAAATCAAAACTTGATAAAGGGCATCTGAACCAATTCAAAGAGTTATTATCAACAAAAGAAAACAAATCCCTGATCGAAATGGATAGCCTGGTGAACACTACAAGAGCAAGCTTTGCCGCAGTAGAAAGTATTATAGAAAGAAGGTGGATTGAAATACAATAATTCATGGGTTCATTGGGTAAAATCATTCGCACTGTTAGTCACCTTAGATTCAGACAGATATATTTCCGAATCTATTACAAAATTGGTAGTGTTTTCAGTAGGATAATAAAAAATAAATCCGATTTCAACAAAAGGATTGTTGTCAGAAAATTGAAGCTATCCCCTTTTATAAGACCTGATAATATATTGATTAACAATACCTTAAATTTTCTTAATAGAAGTAAAATTTATACGAATTCTTTAAACTGGGAAGATAATCAATTCGGACTATTATGGGCCTTCAATCTTAATTATTTTGATTTCCTGAACCAGATAAATATTGAGAAGGATGAAGGTCTTGCTTTAATCAAAGATTTTATTTTTAACTATGATGATAATTCTGTTGCGAAACATTCTTATACTATATCACTGAGAGGAATCAACTGGATAAAGTTTGTATCAATTCATAATATTCAGGATATCCAGATAAATTCACATCTTTTCAACCAATACCAGCTTCTTGTTCGTAGACCTGAATACCCTTTAATGGGAAATCATTTATTGGAGAATGGTCTTTCTTTATTATTTGGGGCTGTGTATTTCAATAACAAATATTTAATGAAAAAATCGAAATCAATCTTATTAAAGGAATTAGAAGAACAGATATTGGAGGATGGTGCTCATTTTGAATTATCTACTATGTATCATATTATTCTTTTGAACCGGTTACTCGATTGTATTAACCTTTTATCTAATAATTCTTCTCCTGAATATAGCGATCTGGAAATATTATTACGTGAGAAAGCATCTCTCATGGTAAGCTGGATGAACAATATGACTTTGAGTAACGGGATACTTTCCGATTTTAATGATTCCACATCAGGTGTAGCTCCGTCTGTAAATGATATTATGAACTATGCTAAAACTTTAGAAATTTGTCCAGTGAAAGAATTGAGGTTGGGTAGCTCAGGGTACAGGTTTTACAGGAAAAACACAACAGAGTTTATATTTGATGTAGGTAATATCGGACCTGATTATCAACCTGCACATGCTCACAGCGATACATTCAACTTTGAATGGTATATAAGTTCGAAACCAATCATTGTTGATACCGGGACATCTACGTATGAGAACAATGAAATTCGCAGGTTTGAAAGAAGTACAAGAGCTCATAACACAATAGAAGTTGATGGTGGGGAACAGTCAGAAATATGGCATAGTTTTCGGGTAGGGAGAAGAGCCAAAACAAAGATTATCATGGAATCTGAAAATCATTTAATAGCTGTACATAACGGATATGATCATATAGGGGCTGTTCATCAACGAGAATACCTGTTTCAAGATGATAAAATAGAGATCAAAGATTCGATAAAATCTGCTAAGAACCATAAATGCAGGTTCTACATTCATTTTGCTCCGGGAATTGACTATACACTGAAAGAGAATCAGGTTGCCGGATCCGATTTTTTCATTGAATTCGAAAATAATTTTAGCTTTATTGAAGAGGGATTATATAATAAAGCAATTGGATTTAACGTACGAAAACAGGCAAAATATTTATGTGTTACATTTGAGAATTCATTAACCACAAAATTATCAGTTGCAAAATAGTTCAATGCGAATACTTATACTTACTTTTTATTACGAACCCGATCTTTGTGCAGGATCTTTCAGAACAACCGCATTTGTGAATGAATTGAGGAAAAAAATAGCTTCTGAAGACACAATAGACGTTCTTACAACAAAACCTAATAGATACCATACCTATGGAAAAAATGCCCTAGGTGAAGAAAAATTTGAAAATGTTACCATAAGGAGATTTAATATTCCTGTTCATAAAAGTGGAATTTTAGATCAGGCAAAATCATTCCTTACTTTTTATAGAAGTTGTATCAGATATGCAAGGTCACAACATTACGATCTTGTATTTGCTACTTCTTCAAGATTATTCACGGCTTTTTTGGGATATAAAATTGCTAAACAAAAAAAACTACCACTTTACCTGGATATCAGAGATATATTCGTTGACACGTTACAATCAATTTATGAAAAGAAAACCATACGGTATGTATTACCTCTTTGGTATTTTAAACAACTTGAAAAGAAAACCTGCAGATATGCATCCAGAATAAACCTGGTTTCAGAGGGATTTAAATTGTATTTTTTATCTTATATATCAGAAGACAAAATATCTGTTTACTCCAATGGTATTGATGATGATTTTTATGGTATAAATTTTAAATCACCAATAAACAATGTTAAAAAGATTATTACTTATGCAGGTAATATCGGAGATGGTCAGGGATTACATAAGATAATACCGGAAGTAGCAAAATTTCTGGGTGATAATTTTATTATTAAAATTATTGGGGCAGGAGGGATGAGAGATCATTTGGAAGCATTGTTAAAAGAATTAAATATTAAGAACGTAATACTTTTGGATCCTATATCACGAACTGAACTAGTAAAGCATTACCAGGTAGCGGATTGTCTTTTTCTTCATCTTAACAATTACAGGGCTTTTGAAAAAGTGCTTCCTTCCAAAATATTTGAATATGGAGCTACTGGCAAGCCTGTGATAGCCGGAGTAAGCGGATTTTCGAAATTATTTATACATGAAAATTTTTCCAACTGGATGATTTTTAATCCGGCAGACATCAACGATTTTAAAAGGCAGTATGAAAAATTTAAATTAGAACAGAGTAATCCATCTGTGTTCTTAAATAAATTTAGAAGAAATACCATAATAAGTAGACTGGCAGTAGACTTTTTATCTTTAAAATAAAATTACAAATTGCGGAGTAAAAATTTAGTAAATAGGAAAATATTTGAAATTCATGCTTTAATAATTACGGCATATTTGTTTGTTTTTCGAGGTGCCGTACCATTTTTTAAATATCCATTCATTGCATTAGTCATATTATCAATTGTATACTTTTTACTAAGGTATTATAAAGAAGTATATATAGCTTCCAAAAAATTTATAAGAGATTATCAGGTGGTTGTAATTCTTCTTGTAATTGTGATATTGGCATTCCTTTTTAGCAATAAATATTATCTGGTGGTTGCTAAAGATATATTGAACAGTATAATTCTCCTGGCATTCTTTTACTTGTTTTATCTAACCGGATACTCACTTGTTAAATTAAAGTTTATATACCAAAGCCTGTTAAAGATCACTTTATTATTTTCAATCCTCATTTCAATAATCTTAATATCCCGATTTTTTTATCGGTTTACTGAAGGTTTTGAATCTGATCCTAATGCAGTTATAGACTACAATTTTTCAACGATACCTGTATTATTTGGACTAATACTACTGATTGTTCAAAAAACGGAGAGGATTGCTTTCCAAGAAAAAATTGTTAAGACACTTATATTGCTTCTATTAACCTTTACGTTAATCATTTCCGGGTCGCGCAGAGCTGAAATATTATTCCTGATGATATTACTGTTCATCCTGGTTTGTAATATTCTCTTTTATTTTTGGAAAAATCTGTTGATTATACAAATCCGAAACTCAACTATAAGGTATCTGTCATTTTTAGTTATTTCAACGGTTCTGTTTATCTTTCTATTCTTTCAAGTTTTCTCAGAAAGTGCCAAATATAGTTTGTTGGGAAATTTAGGCGTTAGTGATCAGTTTAACGCCAAACTTAGAATAGCAAATATTTTTTATCGGTATACACTGATCAATAAAAATGAAAGTCTTCTTTCATTCTGTGATAGATTCTGGTCTCACAATTATGACCCGTGTAATCCTGATAGTGGATGGGGTATAAGAAACCATAAATCTGTTGATCTGAAAGGTTTATCTGATACAATGAACATTTCTGATGATTGTAAAGGTTATTACATGGATAAGAGTTGTAATGCAAGTACCTGGGATGGAAATGCTTATTCGTTTACCCGTGTTGGATATGTTGAAGTAAAACCGGGAGATAGTTTGATGTTTTCTGCTAATTGTTATGTTTCTGAAGATTTTAATGGTGATTGGGCGAGAATACGTGTTGAATGTAAAAGTACACCTGCAAATAAATTCGATTATGATATGAAGAATAGAGGCAGTTGGCAGGAATTGAGTTTAAAGTTTTCTTTTCATCAAAAAGATACGGTATCGTCATATTTATACTGGTCAAAATCCGGCGGTACAAATTTCAATAATTTAACAGGTTATGTAATTTTTGCTTATCCTCAGGTAAAGCTGATCAGACAAAAAGATACAATAGATGTTTTCATAAATCCGATTTATTCAGCTGGCAAAATACTGCCTGCAACTCTTAGCAGCTATAGAAAGGGATCTTTATTTCCCAAAAAAGTGCTGGAATCAGAGAATTCAGGAAATTTTGATGACGTAAAGGCTGGGATGCTTCCAACGATTATTCTTAAACAAAATCTTAATGATCGGGATCCTGTCAGATCATGGATAGCAAAATTTGTAACCGAAGATACCATCTATTTTGGATACAAGTCAGAAATAGATATCCTTTCTGAACCTAATACATTTATCGGAGGTCGTCTTTCCAGATGGCAATTCGCACTGGAGATCTATAAACAAGAATATAACTGGTGGAAAAAACTACTTGGTGGAGGATATGATTATCTTAACTGGTACGGTTACTATTTTCATAGAGATAAAATGCTTAGTGACTGGCCACACAACCCATTTCTTTCTGTTTTATTATATTCAGGGGTGATCGGGTTGCTATTTTATATTTTTATGATGTATAAAGTTTTTTATTACTACTGGAAATACAGAAAAGAATATCCTTTATTTGGTATATTTTTCATGATCACTTTCTATTTTTCTTTTTTTAGCGCCAATGCACCATTTGATCCTCCTCTGATGGGGTTTTTTGTATTACTGCCTTTTTTCATTCATAATGTTCATTCCGGAAAATCCAATGTTTCAAAAACAGTAGTTGATACCTATGATTAAAATACTTATAACCGGCGCTGATAGTTTTGTAGGGAGAAACCTTATAAAATATTCCAGGTACCGAAACATACAGGAGATTGATATTAAAGGTAAGCCTGTTGAGCAAATTGATTTTTCGGAATATGATGTTGTTGTACATCTTGCTGCCATTGTTCACCAATCGAAAAAGATTTCGGAAACTGAATATTTCAGGATAAATCGTGATCTGTGCCTGGCAGTGGCAAAGAGGGCTAAGGAAGCAGGCATTAAACAATTCATTTTTTTAAGCACTGTAAAGGTATATGGAGAGTATAATCCGGTAAAAGGCACCTGGAACGAGCATGCTATATGCAAACCTGATGATCCTTATGGGAGAAGTAAGTACGAAGCCGAACAGGGATTAAGAAAACTGGAAGATAAAAATTTTACAGTTACTATTATTCGTCCTCCATTGATATACGGATCCGGGGTAAAAGCCAATATGTTAAGTATTACTAAAATTGTTGACAGGTTCAGCTATTTGCCATTTGGTGGCATAAAAAATAAGCGAAGTTTCACAGCGATAGAAAATCTTGTGGCATTAATCGATAGAGCTATTGAAATGAGGGCGTCCGGAATTTATATTGCTACCGATGAAAATCCCTTATCGACGACGGAGTTGATCCAACTTATTGCCAAAGCCTTAAATAAAAAGATTTACCTGATAAAGCTTCCCAATTTTATTATTTATCTGGGGAAAAGAATTTATCCGAATATTTTTGACAGGCTTTACGGTTCTTTTGAGATCGATAATTCCCATACCAGGAAAATACTGAACTATAAACCGGTAATATCATCACAAGAAGGTATAACGCGAATGGTAGAGGCCTATAAAATGTCAAAAGACGAGGAATAATCTTTGATAAATATGGAATAATCCGGAAGGAGGCTATATTTGCGTCACATCTTTTTATTATTGCACAATGAATATTTGGCTGTTTTTAGGGGTTTTACTTATAGCTTCTTTAATTCTTACATGGATCATTCGTTCGGTTGCAATAAAAAGAAATATTATTGATGTCCCAAATGAAAGAAGTTTGCATTTCGTGCCTACACCCAGAGGGGGTGGGCTTGCTATTGTTGCTTTGTGGTTCGGCGCTTTAATCCTGTTACATTTTAATAATAAAATTCCCAATAATCTCTTCTTTGCTCTGTTTTCGGGGCTATTATTGGCTGTTATTAGTTTTCTTGATGATATTTTTTCACTGCGGCCCGTATTCCGTTTAATTGCCCAGATCGGCAGCTCTTCCTTAGCTTTATTTTTTTTAAAAGGTTTTGATACCACTTATTTTTTCGATGCGAAAATATTCGATATTTTGATCATTCCATTTATTATTACTGGAATGATCTGGTATATTAATCTTTATAATTTTCTTGACGGAATAGATGGCTATGCCTCGCTTGAAGCTATTTTTGTGGCATTCAGTATGTATATTTTTACGGGTGAATTACTGACATTGGTATTGATTGCTCCTGTTGCGGGCTTTCTTTTTTGGAACTGGCCCAAAGCAAAAATTTTTATGGGAGATGTGGGGAGTACCCAGCTGGGTTTTATCCTTATAGTACTGGGAGTCTATTTCCATAATAGCGATGGTCTGGATTTTCTTGTTTGGATAATACTCACTTCTTCATTCTGGTTTGACGCTACCCTTACCCTGCTTCGTAGATGGAAAAATGGTGAAAAATTAAGCCATGCACATAAAAAGCATGCTTATCAGAGAATTGTACAGTATGGTTTTTCACATCAGAGAGTATTGTTTATCCTGATTTTTGTAAACGCCATAATTTTTCTAATAACAATTGTTTATCGGGAATTTGATTTCCTTAAAATACCTTTAATACTGATTACCCTTGCCGGATTATACTTTTTGTACAAAATGGTTGATAAGCGCGTTCCTTTTGATTCTTTATGAAGATAGAATGTGTCTTTGCTAATAATTGAACTTGAAGTATTTGAAACCATTCAATAAAATATTCAGGATAGTCTCAGGATCCGAAATCGCCAGAAACATTTCGACACTTATTTCCGGCGCTGTGATTGCACAGTTAATACCGATCGCTCTACAACCATTACTGCGAAGGTATTATTCCCCTGAAACTTTTGGGGCTTATGCTGTCTATTTGAGCCTGGTGGGTATTCTGATCATTATTTCCTCTTTTAAATATGAACTGGCAATCATTCTTCCGAAAAAAGATAAGGAAGCTGCTAATGTTTTAATTCTGAGTCAGTCACTGAACCTGATCTTCAATGTCCTTGTGCTGCTTATCATAATTTTTTTTAATCGTCCGATATTGAAATTTTTAAACCTGCCTGAAAAATATACCCTCTTTATTTTTCTGGTTCCGTTAGGAACATTTTTGTATAATTTCTACCAGAGTATCAATTTCTGGCTTATCAGACAGAAAGCTTTTTTTTCAGTTTCCCTGAATAAATTTGTCAGAAGAGGATTTGAAGGGTGCTCCCAGGTGTTATTTATAGTATTTGGAAAAACGAGCGGTTTGTTATGGGGTGATCTTATAGGCCATGGGTCCAATATTATTTCAGGATTGTTTCAGGCCTTCCGAAAACAATTCAGGTTTGAAGAATTTAGCATAAACAAATTGAAATATGTGGCCAGAAAATATATTGAGTATCCAAAGTATAATCTCCTTACAAGTTTCATGAGTTCCTGCAGTTATCTCCTTCCCATGATTCTTATAAATAAATTTTATTCGACACAAAATGCCGGTTACTTTGATCTTTCCAAATTACTGCTGTCAGTTCCGTTTGCAATCATCGCCGGCTCTATATCAAATGTCTTATTACAGCGTACTTCTGAGAAATTTAAAAAGAAAAACAGTTTCAGGAAAGAAGTTTCGTCGCTGTTCCTGGGAGTGCTTGTAATTGCCCTGTTGGAGATTATCGTTATAACCTTTTTTGGAGTAAGACTTTTTCAACTAGTATTTGGCCAGGAATGGACTGTTTCAGGAAAAATTTCAGTTATCCTTGTCTGGTCATATGCGCTTAATTTTATTACTTCTTCCTTTAGTAGTTTATTTATTTCTCTTGAAAAAATCAAACAACTGAGTTTATGGCAGCTGATATATTTTATCTTAATCCTGTCATTGGTATTGTTTAAAAATTTAAGTTATCTGGATTTTCTGAAAGTATATGTTGTGATAGAAGTATTTTGCTACATGTTTTACTTAATATTACTCTTCTCTACAATAAAAAATTATGAGATTAGTATCAGGGAAAAAGTAAGTTTATGACTAAAAGACCAAAAAATATAAGTTGTTAGCATGGCAGGTTATAAATTATTGCACATATCAAACTTTTATCCTGAATATTTGAAATCCTATTACGATAAATTCCCTGAGATAACAAAAAAATCCTTCAAAGATCAGTATGCTCATTTAATGAATGATACATGTGAACCAAAAATACATATGCTTTCCCATTTTCAATCCTTTGGAGCTGAAACCTGTAATATCATTACGAACGCCCTCCCGTTGCAAAATGCATGGCAATCAGATGAAAAGAGCAATCAAAAAGGGAAAAAGAAATTAATTCTTGAACAGATAAAAAAATTTCAACCCGATGTTGTCTGGATTGATGACATTTCTTTAATAAATAGTGAATATCTGAATCAGATACGTGATGAAATTCCTCATCTTAAATTGTTGATAACAAGTTTCTGCACAAATTATAATTCTGAAATTTTACATCATTTGAAAGCTTTCGATTTTGTGATCACATGTACCCCCGGATT
>JAAZCB010001157.1 GCA_012513545.1 Clostridiaceae bacterium | reverse complement strand
TCTCCTTTTATTAATATAAAATTCGTGTGCATTCAGTCCCATCTTGAATATCATATCTCTATTGTCAAGAATCCAGAGCAAAGTTTTGGTTAAATCCTCTTGTCCTCCTTCATATAAAATTCCATTTACTTTATCCTGAATATTAAATATCTCCCCTCCTGTAAGAGCTTCTTTGTTGGTAACGAATGGAACCCCATGCCCCATGCTTGTCAGAACTGACAATCCTGCCTGGTTAGGCGAAATGCAGGCAATGCTTCTGGCAAATATTTCTTTTAATTTTCCTTTATCATAAACTGGACCAAGGAGCGTAATGTTTTCGTTCAGTCCACGCTTATCCACAATTTTTCTTAATTCCTGCTCCATAGGGCCGGACCCTACTATATTTAAATGCGGTACATTATTTCTTAACCTTAATAATTCTGAATATGAGTTGATCAGAATATCCAGTCCTTTTTGGCGATATAAAGTTCCTATGAATAAAAAATCAGTTTTTAACCTTTGATCTTTTAAATTGATTTCACTAACTGACATAGTGTTGTTAGCAACAAAAAGTTGTTCGGGTTTTAAACCATAACAAATATGTTTTTTTATTGGGTACTCGCTGTAGAAAATAAGGGCATCGGCTTTCTTGCCAAAGAACATTCTTATATTGTCCCATGATTTATTCTTGTCGAATTTCTTATCATAACTTGCACTAACACCGATGCCCCAAAATATAAGTTTATAATTTCTTTTTCTAAGTGCCAATGACATTATCGATAACATTCTGACATTATACTCACCGATAACTACATCGTAACCCATAGCAAGTTTATGCAGATTGGTCTTATGGAGGAACACAGGCCCCGCTTTAAAACCTGGTGTATAAACAGTGTTAAACAGAAAAGTTTTTGTTCTATACTTTTCTTCAGTAAATGCAACAGTCAGATCATAGCGGACAGTAAGAAGATTGAAGATGTCAACGCGATATTCATCAATAGATATTGTAAGAATAAGCAATTTTGTTCTCATAATGGATCCTGATAAACAAAGATTGATTAAGGCAGGAATAATAAGATATACATACTTTCATGTCTTCAGAATCTGACTATTGTTTATTATTATTTCCTCCCAAGAAACTTATTTACCAAGTCTGATGATTCTGGTATCATGGTTTTTATCAATAGATTGAGAAAGACAAATGGAGCTCTCAGCGGGAAGAATCTCCACATAAAATACATATATCCCCAAATTTCAATTCCCTTTGGATCTTTCAAGTATTGTATTCTTTCCTTCAGTGACATTTCTTTCAAATCCGGCTGGATATTATCATTCTTACAGAAGCCACAGAAATCAGGACATACCAGAACAGGGAACCCATGTCTTGAAGCTCTGAGTGTATAATCCCAGTCAGATTTGCCATGCGTGTATTTCCCGCTGAATATCCCGATGTCATCAACAACGCACTTATGGACGAGCATAATATTTGCATTTCCCAGATGACATGCCTTTATTGTACCATCTGGGATTATCAGGTTGCATTCAAATGTCCATTTGTTTATTATTATTCTTCCTCCATAGGTTTGTTTCAAAGTAGCGGGATCAACAACACTGCCCACATATATACCTCCTGTGTTATAATTCTGCATTGCATATTCATGAGTTTTAAACAAAACATCAAAACAGGATTTATTTACGACAGTATCATCATTTAGCAATAAATACCATTGATAGATTCCCTTTTTCAGGGCTTCCTTCCATGATTTTCTGGTGCCTCCTGACCAGTATAGCCTGCCATTACCCTTGATTATGTTAACATCGGGGAAATTTTTCCGAACCTCATTTTCTGTCCCGTCCCTTGATGCATCATCTGTCAGATAGACATCCATTATCAGATTGCTGTTATATGAAGATCTGGCTTCATATAAATGGCGTAGGCATTTCAGGGTTTTTTCCTTCCTGTTATAGCAGGTAATCAGAACAGCAAGATTCCCGATATTTCTTTCATGAGTTTGTAACATTCCGGGATAATGATATTATTTATATATAGAAATGCTTCTGATTAAGTTAAAGGCGGGAGGCGTTGTTTTTGGTTTTTGGGTTATCCGAATATGCTTTTTGGTATACATTGTTTGTCAACATCGCTATTTTGTCCCATGAAAAATTCGCTTCGAAATATTTATTGGAAATATTAGATGCCATTTTTCTTCTAAGGTCAGGGTTAAGTAGCAATTTTGCAATAGCTTCAGTCAGGGCATCAACATCCCTGGGTTTAACCAGTATTCCGGTTTCCATATGATCAATAACTTCAGAAAATGCTCCCACTTCGGTAGCGATAACCGGTTTTTTATATAGAAATGCAACCATAGGTATGCCGCTCTGAGAAGCACTTGTATAAGGGCAAACGATTACGGTCGATCTTTTGATTAATCTAATAAGTAATTCATTTGATATTACTTTATTAATGAATTCTATGTTCGGCAGGATTTTTTCATTCAATTCAATTTTGCCTTCTCCGGCAATTATTAACTTGATGTCGGGAATCTTCTCCATTAACTTTTCCACAGAATCAACAAGATAACAGATTCCTTTATATGGGAGTATCCTTCCAAAGAACAGAACTGTCGATTTTTCTTCTTCTATTTCCTCGTTGTTGTCAAAACACTTATAAGTTTCAAAGAGTCCAAACGGGATATTAAAGATCCTGTTTTCTAAAGAGAATTTTTTCCGGCTGTATTTTGAATAGTAGTCCACAAAGCGTTTCTCTGATACTGAAGAATGCAGTATCAGTTTAATATCTCTCCTGCATATAATATTGAGTACAGATCTTTGGTGCAGGGGCAGGGTAAGATATTCCTCATGGGTTGTAACCTCGTGCAAAGTCTGAACAACTGCAGTTTTCCTCAATAATAAATGCACGAATGTAATAAAAGATGAACTTCCTATCAGATGAACCAATTCAAACTTTTCAGATGAGATGAAGCGGGTCAG
>JAAZCB010001156.1 GCA_012513545.1 Clostridiaceae bacterium | reverse complement strand
TGCCCAACGTTTGATGGTATGGTGTCGTGCGGGATTACGAAGCAGTTTCGTATCAAGTTACACTGACCTTTTTTACGAGCCACAAACGCTCGCAAACCACAGAGACCCGCATGCACTATACCATGTGTTAGGCAACGGTGTTCTATTGTTTCTTTATTATCCAAATATCTTGTGGCAACCATTTCCCTTTTTCAGGTTTTGTTTCAATATGTTCTAAAATCATAACATTACTGAATAATTTTCTCATAAATCCTTGTGGTTGAAATGCGGAATAAGTCCTATGTCCCTCTTTTACTTTTCCTCTAGCAACCAATTCGTTATTATTATATTTGTTCATTTCCAAATCAGTTAATTTATCCTTGAAATTATCTCCTTGAGTCGTAAGAAACATTATCCCATTTGGTTTTAAAATTCGATACAACTCCTTGTACCAATCATAATGTAACTGCTCGGAAAGATGAGTAAAAATCGATATGCCATAAATTACGTCTATAAAATTATCATCGTATGGTAATTTTGCATTTAACGAATTTTTATTGAATTGTATATCAGTCAAGTTTTTTGAACACCAATCTATTGACTTTTTGTTATAATCAGTGCCAAAATATTCACATCCATTACCAATCACGCTTGGTAAGTGCCGAATTATCCGCCCAGGGCCGCAACCCCAATCAAGTATCCGCCTACCTTTTAAATCAATGTGCCTTTTAAAATGGTCAGCCAACCACTTAGCTGTCTCAATGCTCTCAGTGTAATATTTCTGATAATCAATCTGGAATGATTCATAAATCAGGTAATCAGGTGGTAATTTAACATCTGGATTCTTTGATTTAAAATCCTCGTTAATCTTACGATTTTTAAATTTTTGCATGTAATATCTCACCCAATCTGTAAAATATATCAATCCAAAGCCTCTTAGTAAATTTGAAATCTGTCCTTTTTTCATTTTTCTATTATCAATCAGTTTTTTTGCTCAAATATAGATTTAATTGTTATTGTGATAAAAGCATGTTAATGATTTGCAGGGTGCTTTTTACACTGTTGCCTAACGGTCGGCGGTATGGTTAGTTGCCGATTTCGAAGCACTTTCCTATCGACCGTTAAGGTTTTTGCCACAAGGTACAAAACTTTCGCAATCCACCGGCACAGCTATTTTCTATATGCGCTGTTGTGGGGTCGTTCCATAATCAATTTAAACCTTTACAATCTCCATAATAAAAATCAACAACATTCTCTAAACTATCTGTATCTCCTCTAAGTGTAATTAGCAGCTCATTATCTGAATCCATAAGGATTTTACTTCCAAAACGGCTTGGTCTATTTGAAAGATAATACAACCACAAAGTGTCTCCATTAATCTCGTAATTACCAATAAAAAACTCATCATAACCAAAAGCACCATACCAGTGCAAATCAAATTTATTCTCTTCCCTGATTTTTAATGTTGCACCATTCATGGTTCCCTCATAACATGCCTTAAATTTAACTTTCCCATAAATAAAATCAAGATCGATATTAAAAGGATTTGCTATACTAAAGAATAAGACAACAATTAATATTACTAATGATTTAATTGTTTTCTTTTCCATTTTCCATTTGATCACTCTAACAACCTCAAGAATAATCTTAACAAAGATCCAGATAAACAATACAATTAGAGTTACGTAATATATATTATTCCAATTTCCACCTGGATACCTTTCCCATACCGGTCTTGTTCTAAGAATCAATAGAAATAATATCGAAATAGATGCTGAGATTAAAATGTTACGTTTAGTGACTTTTGAATCCATTTTATTAATTATTTAACTCTTGATATCTATCACAAGTTAATATCCGGATATTAAACGAAAAGCATATTCAAAACAGTTCATTCTGAACGTTAGCTAAACTCTCCTAAAGGCTATTCTATGGCTCTGAGGAATGCCCCACAACGTTCAGCGGTAAGTTTAGTTGCCGCTTCCGTGTTGCGTTGTTGTCAAACGTTAGTTAAGTTGAATAAAAGTAACCATCTTTTGCGCCATGCCAACCCGGCAATTAAATTTACCGCTTGTTGGGCAGTCGTTTTGCGCGTGGTGACAATGCCTGTTCTCATATTTAACCTATTTTAAATGACGATACTTGCATATCTGCCATGTGCGTCGGGTGTA
>JAAZCB010001155.1 GCA_012513545.1 Clostridiaceae bacterium | reverse complement strand
TGTTATTTCTGCTTTTACATTGTCTAATTGGAAAGATAACAGTAAAAGTCATAATGCTGAAAACCGGATCCTGACAGAAATATACCATGGGCTTGAGAAAGACCTGAAAGATGTAATATCTAACGAATCTGGTCATAAGGCGGGAATAATTGCAGCTGGATATTTTACAGATATATTGGCCAAAAAACCTGTATGCAAAGATTCTGTATTATTCCATTATTTCAATTTGACCCGCGATTTTGTTTCAATTCAAAATACATCAGGATATGAAACATTAAAATCCAGAGGATTGGAACTTATTGAAAATGATTCATTAAGAACGAATATTATTTCACTATATGAGTATGACTATAATATTTTAAGGAAATTGGAAGAAGAATATTTTGAGTTGCAATTTCATGAAAATTATTTCAAAGAAATCAACCAATCAATTTCCAGCAATTTTGAGTTTGACAATAATAAAAAATTTATTGGAATAAGCCTTCCTTTAAAGATTTCAGAAAAAGATGAAAAAGTTTTATTAACCTACTTGTGGAAAATACAGGTAAACAGAAATTTTATTTTACAATTTTACTCTGATGTTAAGAAAAAGATTGAAAAAACAAGAGGTGATATTGAAAAAGAAATAAAACGGTAACCATTATATGGTAGGTTTCATGAGGGTTTGTCTTAGGTGAGCTCGTCCTTCATCCTCGGTTTAGCGGTTCTCGGGTCCCGATTTATATCGGGATGGCTCGTAAACGAAGCAGGTAGTTAAACTGACAGGAAACAGCTTCGAAATCCCGGCACGACACCATGCCATAGTCCGTCAGCAAACATGTTGAGTCACCCTTATCTTGAACAATAAAATAGTTGAAGAGACCGTATTAGAATATATTTCTTACCTATGACCCGGGTTCTTACTCAAATTGCTGTCCTGACAATTTTCTGCAGTAATGCATTTTCAACTGGTGTAATTTCCGGAAAGATAAGTAATTGTCAATTACATGAAATAAAACCGGAATATTCCGGTGGATATTATTTCATGCCGGCAAATTATTATCTTAGTGCTTTACGGCGCTTGGGTTCCCGAACCAGCGATTTCAGGTGGATACGACATGCTTCGAAAACCCAACCGTTAACCCGACAATGATAATGACGACACAACCTAAATTAAACAAACTATAGAATATGAAAAAGGCAGTATTATTACTATTCGGATTGACAATCGCAATTTTTACAAATGGACAAACAATAAAAATTCAGGGGGGGACATCAATTTCAAAACTTGATTGGAAGTTGAAAGGGACGAATATTGACCCCTTATATAATGAAACATTGATTGGATATTCAATTTTTGCCGGGTTGGATTACCTTGATAAGCAATATTTTAATTTATCAACAAACCTCGGGATGATAAGAAAAGGAGGCAAAGATGAGATTCTGCTGACTGACCCATACGGAGAATTAACCGGTCAGACAATTACTGAAAAACCGACTTTGGATTATATATCAATTAACACCATGATTGACTTGAAATACAGGATTAAAGAGATTGTCACACCATTTATAGGTTTTGGACCCCGGTTTGATTATTTAGTAAGCAGTAGCAAACATTTTGACATCCTTGAAGATATTGATGAATTAAAAAGTACATCAATTGGATTAATACTTGGCGGAGGATTAAAATACGACATTTCAAATCTTCAATTCGGATTACGGGCGGATTACTATTTAGATCTCACAAAAATTGCGGACTGGACATTTGAAAATACTGGAAATGGAGGAGAAGTGACAGTAAATTCTTTTACAATTAATTTGTCAATTGGATATAGATTAAAATGATTGAGGGTGCCAACAGGCAGTGCTAAAAAAGCACTTAAAACGATAGATTTATGAAGATTTTGATAGTTTTTATAACTGTTGTATTGGTCCGGTTTAATGGATTTTCACAGATTGATTGCAACAAGATTCATGTTTCAAAAGATATAGAGTTAATGAAATTATCGGAACATGCTTATGTCCATATTTCTTATTCCGATGATCCGATATACGGCCGGTTCCCTTCAAACGGACTGATTTTTATTGATAATGGTGAGGCATTTCTGTTTGATTCACCAATGACAGACTCGTTAACAATGGATTTAGTTGCCTGGCTTACTGATTCAATGAAATTAAAAATTGTCGGATTTGTTCCAAACCATTGGCATGATGACTGTATGGGCGGATTGGGATTTATACAAAAACAAAAAATTGAATCTTTTGCAAACCAAATGACAATTGATATTGCCAGATCCAAAAACTTACCGGTCCCGGACCAAGGATTTAAAGATTCAACACAATTACGGCTTGGTGATAAATTGATTGAATGTTATTACTTTGGAGCGGCTCATTCGTTGGATAATATTGCCGTGTGGATTCCTTCCGAACAAATTTTATTTGCCGGTTGTATGATTAAAAGTACATATTCCAGGGATTTAGGTAATGTGGTGGATGGTGATGTAATTGCTTATCCGGATACGATTGACAAGTTAATTAATAAATTCCCAACAGCGAGAATTGTTATCCCGGGTCATGGACCATTTGGAGGACCGGATCTGATAACGCATACAAGAGACCTGTTGACTAAATAATTTAAAAATATTCAACCCGCTCCGGCTTTTCCTGTACCTGATAAAAAATCACCCGTAACGGCGAAGCCCTCATGGAGCGCAGCGGAATAATCCCCTACCGGCCATATTTTGTCAAACGTTAGCGCTCATGCAGGGCTGCCGTTATGAAAGTTAATGCAACCTGTTTACATAACATTTGTGGAAAGTCTTATTTTTACATTTGATATATCTTAACTATTAACTTTTAAATTTTATAGATGATGAAAAAGAATATTTTATTAACAATGTCTGTTGCCTTGATGATAGTCTTTTCATCTTGCGGAGGCAATACTGATGTAGTTGATTCTGGTACGTATAGTGGTAAAATTAAAAAAATTGAACCGGAAAAAACCGAGATCTATGTTACATTAGAAGACGGTAAAACAGTTGAACTGTATTTCATTGAAGAAACCACTTTGACAAAAAATGGAGAAGAAGTTGAATTTTCAGAACTTGTCCAGGGTCAGGATGTTGAAATAGAAGTGAAAAAAGTTGGTAAAAGATTAGACCCGATTTCTGTAAAAATCAAAGAATGATATGACTGAATTACCTGATTTCTGGCGAACGGAGATTTGGCATCCACTCTCCGTTCATTTCCCGGTAGCCATTTTATTTTTAGGTTCTTTATTCATATTGATAGGCACAATCATTAAAAAGAATTTCTGGAGTAATATGTCCAAAATTCTTTTAGTGATCGGAACTGTCGGAATATGGGTAACGATATATACCGGTAATCTTGCAGATTCAGTTGTTGCACGTCAGATTTGTGACCCGACTGTTCTTGAAACCCATGAAGCGAATGCATACATAGCCGGTTGGATTTTTTCGATAGTTTCAGTCATAATCATTCTTGAGTACTTGGGTATCCTGATAAAGATTAAAAATCTGTTAAAGATTGGTTTAGTTGTCCTTTCCATTACAGGTTCAGGTATTCTGATTTATACAGGTCATCTGGGAGCTACTTTAGTTTATCAACAGGCAGCCGGGGTCCATATTCCTTCTGAAGATTGCAGTGAATTTATAGATTGAAATATGAAGATATAATAAAGCACGATACGCAAATAAGAATTCATAAAACATTGGGAGTGAGATGGTTATTTGGGTATCCTGCCACGCATCAACATTTCGCAGTTGCGGATAGGAACTTAGCCTGCAATCCTTCACTGGCGATACCAGAAAACTTTATGCCCAATAGCAGAAACACAGTACATATGAGAAACATACTGATAATAACCTTGATAACAATTTCTCAGTTTGCATTTGCAAATTTTGGAGGATATATAAAACAGGATTCTGAAGGAGCCGGGAACCAGAGTAAAGACAATCGAATTGACTTTCAATAATAAAGCTCAAGTTATCACACTCAAGGATTCTCCTGACAAACAGACATTTGCTTTGATTGAAAAAGTTGATATTGGGGAAGGGATTTCTTTTAAAATAATTGATCACTATAATGGTTCGAAATACGATGATATTTGTATTTCAGAAATTGAATTTGAATAAGCAGCATAGGCGTAACACTCTTCTAAGGGAAAAGCAAATTTTTAACCGGAAAAATCAGGCGGCAAATTTATAGAGGTCCACATAGGGAGTTTGTCGTTTTACTACC
>JAAZCB010001154.1 GCA_012513545.1 Clostridiaceae bacterium | reverse complement strand
TTGTGTTGCAGCATAAGCACAACAAACAGGAGCGTCTTTCCTTTCTTTAAGATATGGTTATTATATCCAGCAATTTACGGTCAGGCAATTCCGTCAGCTTTCTGTCTTTTTAAATCGGCATCAACAGGAGATATGAAACAGCAGCATATGTATGGAATAAAAAATGCTCAATCAAAACGATTGGGCATTTTTTTCATCAATCTGACTTTGACAAAAAAGGAGCAACCCGATTACAATGGATTGCCCAACATTAAGAGGTATTAATGTATGTTAAGTATTATTATATCATTAAAAAAATAGTGCCCTTGTTGTATCAGCAATTTTTAGCTTTTGAGAGAGATCATATGACAAATGTACCCCTCCTCGAACCTAATTATTAGAAATTAATCACTGATATTAAAATCCTCTTTGTAGAATTTCACAATCTCATACACTTTTTCTAAATAATCCTCTTTTGTGGTTGCTCCGTCAGTAATATGCTCATAAAGCCATTCAAGGCCACCGCGCATATATTGATGGAACAATTCTAAGTTTTGAGCTAGTTTCTCATGTTGTTCATCCTGCTTAAATGCGCGATCAACCCTTTCATCGCTCGACAATTCTGTTGAGTTATCTGCAAGCATTACAAGCCGAAAAGCAAAATCAAGGTCGGCTTGATGCCCTATGATTGCATCACCAAAAATTGTATAGCTGTCACTTGATTGAGTATCTTCCTGACTTTTTCTGTTATAAGCAAGTCCAATCAAGGGAGCAGTTTTGTAGATTTCAACCGCAGTTCTAAAAACAAATGCGCCTTTCGCATTTTTGTCATTAATTTTTGTTTGGGCACTTAAAAACCGTATGTATGAGGCATGTTTGCCTTTAAGTAAATATGGCTTATTAAACATTATTCATTCCTCCTTATAACAGAATTAGTATCGGAGTTATTAATCTTCTCGATCGAATAACTGCATCCAATTTTGTCCTTTAAGGCAGGTCGTGCAAATTCCCAATCCTTCTGCATGACCATTAAAATGACTTGCTCTGCTATTTCAGGAATAATTCTGGAGATATTGTTTATATGGATTTCGTCCGCGTTTGAGAACGGGGCATCCATTACAAGAGGATATGGTTCTGTACTAACAGGAATATCCTCGTCATCTGTGACACCGTTTCCTTTATAAGCTTTCTGCCTTGCTAAGTCCACCAATCCAGAAATAAAGGAAAAGTTCTTAACAGCTTCTAACCCCTTACTTTCATCTGTCTTCACTTCATCATTATTCAGAAGTGTCATTAATACAATTTGATAACGGTCGTTAATGGTAACATGACGTTTTCCGTGGTACATTTTTTCGAAAATGTTGTTTACGCTTTCTAGCAAGCGTTCCTTTACCTCTTTTTCCTGCTTATGATAGCCGAGATTTAGCCATTCATATACGGCCTTTCCATAAGCGATACATTTTCTTAATCTTTCGTTTTTATCTGATACGATGGTTAACCGTTCAATATTTTTTTCTATTTCGGATATTTTGTTTTCGATCGCTCCGGCATCTGATGAAATTCGCACAAGTAACTCTCTTTTTTCTTTTAAAATCATCTCATTTTTTTGGTAGTCCTGTTCGATTTTAGCAACATCAATGTTGCCTTGAATTTTGGCACTTATATTTTTTAACTCATCCGCCTTTTCACCAAGATAATTTCTGGTATTACGATATTCCGTATGGTTTTCTAGAACTGTTTGATATACACTCTGGGTTTCCCTCAAATAGCGCTGATATGTATCCTTCGTAGTGCGTAAAATAGTACCTAAATGTTGCGGTGGTAGTAGGCTCTGCTCATACAATATGTTCTCCCTTGCCCCTTCGTTTTTACTCAAATCACAGCCGCATATACATTTTTGCCTGTTTAATATGAAATCTATAGCAGCAGAACGCATTTCAGGGATACCCTCGCCGTTATACTTTGCTTCATCAATAACCTTCATAGCACGGTATATAAGTGGCGTTGCAAAAAATTTCATCGCTCCTGCACTAAAATCCTTGACGATTCGGCTCTCCAGATTCTCTATGTTCTTTGTGATTTGAATAAGATCCTTTTCGAGTGAAAGCTTTTTCTCCTGGTTGTGCTTCTCATCTTTGTGTGCGAGTATTTGAGCAGAAAGCTCCTCCTTTCTTCTTTCATAATACTCGATTTCATTTTTTGCATCGTTCATCCTTGTATTTAGTGTGTTTAACTTTGTTTGGGCATCGGTAAGGTCATTTTTGAGCTTGTTGTTTTTCTCATCGCTACCAATATCAAGCTCTTTTCTGAATTTAGCTATGACAGAGGAAGCCTTGTTGGGATCTAATCTATCCTTTGCTTCACCGATTACATCCAAGCCCATAAGACCTCTAACGGCAGCAACAACATCACTACGGTTGTTAATATCAGCAATACGTTCACCATCAAAGAAGAAGTAATCCGACAAAGCTTCAGGCAAGATTTTATTTATGGTACTATCACATTCATAGTTAGGAACAGCTTGCTGCTCACCATTATCTTCCTTGTACTGAACTTTCAATTCAGATTTCCCAACCGTTTTAATTTTATTATTATCAGATTTTGTGAACTTTTGTGTTCTTCTTATTGTAAACTCTCTATCTTCATGAATTAAAACAATTTCAACATAAACCTCTTGGGTGGAATATAAGTCCATTGACTTAGCAAGTTCAATGTTAAGAACTTCACGGGTTTTAAAATTCACTTTTTCATACAAACACCACTGGAAAGCCTGAATCAGAGTGGTTTTTCCGCTTGTGTTGACTCCCAATATAACTGTGACATTCTTATCTTTGTCGGTTGAAAATAGAATGGGTGCTTGCTTGCCTTTGAACTGGCGGAAGTTATTAAGCGCAATACTCTTAATTATCATTTTTGTCCACCTCCGCTTCAATCAATTTTCGGATTCTCTCTACCATTTCATTGTCCTTATATTTTTTTGTTTTGTGGTTTTCTTTCTCCATGATATAAATCCGATATTTAAGCATCTTCAAGCTATCTTGGTTGAGTTCAATCTTTTTATCGTTAGATTCCATAATCTCTCCCCCCTATATAGTTCAGCTTATAGAAATCATCAATTTCTTCCTGTAATTTTGCAACATCTGATGAGTTTTCCGCTAGGCTCGCAAAATCTTCCATTCTTTCGTACTCACGCCTTATCAAAGAATACTCGCTGTTAAGATAATTGTCGCCGTATATAGGCTCTTTAATATTTCTTGGTAAGGTTATAAAGTCATATATTATTGCATATGGCTTGTTGAGCGCTTTTCTTAAAACTCTACCACGTCGCTGTATATATTCCTTTGGATTGGTGCTACTAGCAAGTATAAACGCTGTTTTAATCCCTGGTATATTAACACCTTCATCTAAGCATCGAATAGCGACCAAAGCCTGAAGCATATTACCTTCTGCAAAATTCTGCTTTATAATTTCACGTTCAGCCGCATTTTCTTCGGAGGTAAACTTTGAAACCCGCATATTGAGTTTGTTCCCAAGCATATCAACAACTATTTCTATTTGTCGTTTTTCTTCTTCGTCAACCTTACCTTCAATATAATTACTATTCTCAATAGTTGTAGCACCGCAGTAAATTAACATTTGATTTTCCGTTACATACTGCTCTTTTATGATTTTATAAAGAGCATTCAGTTTGTTTCTGGCTCCAGCGATAATCCTTGCTCTTTTTATCAGCAGTATTTCTGCGTTCTTTGGAATAGGCTCGTCTTTTTTTGAGTTTTGCATTATTTTAATAATCTTCTCGGTGAGCTTATTATAGGCTTCAAGTTCATCATCATCTAAATAAATCGGAATCGGGTAATAGTAATAAGGTGTGAGCTTATTCTCCTTGATCGCCCGCGCCAAAGAATATTCAATACATTTATTGCCAAAATAATCTTTTAGCTTCTGGGTCCCTTCTCCATCGTGATGTCGTTCCAAAGTTGCAGATAATGCCAAACGATATTTAAATACTTCTTTCATGCATGCAAGTTGCTTTTTAGCTCCAAAGTTGTGGGCTTCATCAACTACCAAACAAAGATTTCCTTTCAATTTGTCAATTTCCTTTTGCATATCTTCAGTTGCAAAAGTAGCATTGGTTGTGATAACGCAAAAGTTATCAATAACGCCTAGCATAAAATCACTAAGCATTGATTTGTATGATTTCTTCCATTTATACTCTGAATAGCAAATAAGAGGCTTAATCCCAAAAGCCTTAATATCTGTTACCCATTGTTCTACAAGATGCTGATATGGGCAAACAATAAATATTCCAAGGTTAGATTTCACTTTATTACATAAAATCTCTAGCGCCCCAAGAGCAGTATAGGTTTTTCCTGTCCCAGTAGCCATATCAAAGATACCGCGATATTTTTCATTTTCCCATGTAGTCATAGCATCGATTTGGTAATCATAGAACTTCACATAATCTGGTTTTCTTATCCAGGAGATACTTGGTTTCCGTGGAATATAAACATATTCACCAGGCTCTTCTCCTAATAAATTAATTACAGAGCCTTTACGGTATCGTTTGATAATTTCTTCTTTCACACTTGGGAAATCTAGGGTGACAATATTGGGCTCAGTATTATTCCATATTGCGGTAAATGCATTTTCTTTTGAGATTACACGGTCTTTTTCATCAAGCCAGGAACAAAAGACATCTATAACTTCGTAGTTCAATGTAATAGCCGTTGCCGACTCGTTCATAGAACCCGAAAAAGCAACTTTGTTACCCTCTGAATCTGCGATGATCCCCATTTTTTCGTGGTACATTCCAATTTCGCCGTTTTCTTCAGTTAACGCAATTTTTATATCAAGGACGCCATCTGCAATTAAATTAGCTAAGAGATTAAGACGTTCCTGCTCCATTTCTTTATTCACAATTTGAAGCTCCCGAAGTAAAGCATTCTCAATAATCTTTTCTCGCAATTCATATCCCCTTTTCATAGCTTGGACATCTTCATCAGAAAGATAAGGGGAAGCTACAAGCTGGATAGTCCCTCCGTTTTTAACTAGTCCAGAAATTCCTTTTGAAATCTCTACTAAAGCAGAGGATGAGAAAAAACCGACAGCTCTTCTATATGTCACGGCTTGATTTAGTAAGGGAATATAGAAATCCTTTGCTATATTATCTATTAAGGAGCGATATTCGCTTTTTATCTCTACATCTTTTAAACTCACAATCCCACCTCTTAATTATTTGTCGTAGTTTGACAACGTAGGAAACGAGACTCCATTTGTATAATGATAATATTTTCGCAAAGCGTTTGAAATGCTGCCGTTTGTGTCTTTCATTTCGGCTTTTATTTTTAGTAAGGATTCATACATCTTTTTATCACCAGATACGATATGGTCAAGAGAAGTATCAAAGTGCCGCTCTATCATTCGTGCCTTATTTAATCTTGAGCGCACAGCTTTGACTTTACTGACAATGTTCTCATCTTTAAGCAAATAATCTTCAAATTCTTTTCTCTCACGTTATATCACCCCTAAACGTTCTCGTAAATATACCCTAATGCATGATTAAGCTTAGCAAAATCGTCATCTGTATTGAAATAACTTACACTAAACCTAACCGTTCCATCTGGGAAAGTACCTAAAAACTTATGAGCAAACGGTGCACAATGAAGTCCAGTTCTGACTTCAACTCCTTGTTCACTTAATATCTGTCCGATGTTGTCGCTGCTGTATCCTTCAAAAATACAGGAAACAACTCCAATAGTATCAACTACATCGGAAGGAGTAATAATTTTGATGTTATCAAAATTACTCAAAACACCTATTAACTTATTATAGTTTTCTTTTTCTTTTGCATAGATGCACTCAATACCGGTTTTCTCTATCCAATTCAAGGCTGCATACAGTCCAGCGATTGCCATAATGTTCTGGCTACCGACCTCGTATCTTTCTGGAATTGTATTAGGCACATCTGGATTTGCAGAGTCGATTCCAGTGCCGCCGTAAATAAGGGGCTTAAGCTTTAGGTCACCATTGCAAATAAATCCTGCAATGCCAAAGGTAGCATATAAGGACTTATGCCCTGCAAAAACTACAAAATCGTAGATATTACTACTTAAATCTGTATCTATTAAGCCTGCGGTTTGACACATATCAATAACATTTATTGCTCCGTATTGATGTGACATTGTACAGATGTCTTTTAGAGGTGCCACCACACCACATACATTACTTGCATGACTGATAATTACGATGTTAGGCTTATTCTCTGCAAACTGATATTTAATTCTATCTAAATTATATGTAAGCTTCTTTTCGTTTACGGAAAGGGTTATTATGTTCAATTTATATAACCTTTGTAAATGGGCGAGCACTCTTACAACCGCATTATGCTCAAAGGGTGAGACGTATATGTTATAGTTGTCAATTACGGTAAGCCCTTGCAAGATGATGTTAAGCGCTTCTGTTGCTGATGGTGTAAATACTACCTTTTTGGCTGGACAATGAAATAACTTCAATAATAGGTTTCTCGTATCTTGAATAAGCCTACTCGCTGAGCTATTTTGACCACGGCCAGAATTAACTCCTGACTTTCTATAAAATTCATCTACAAATTTGTAAACTTCTTCCGGTTTCGGGAAAGTGGTAGCAGCATTATTAAAATACGTCATTTAGTAAACCTCGCAAATCACTTTAAAACAAATCTACTAAGATAATCATATACTTCATCTTCTTCTAATTGTAATTGTCCTTGTAGATCAATAAGTAAATTCTTTATTTGTTTATTATTTAAAACATTTTGATCTATACAATATAAAATTAACGTTTCAACTATTTTCGCATTAGTAGTAATCATGGTGTTTTTTGCAGGATTCCATAGAATATTTCTCCACATCGATGTATTGAGTTGTAATGGGATTTTATTTATGGATGCAAATACCTCTTCAAACGAAGATCCCCAATTTTCTTTAAGGATAATTGATGCCTTCACCAATGCGAGCAATGCCGTTGGCCTGAAAAACAATGATCCACCTGTTCTATTTCTAAAAGGAGTACTATCTGGAGTAGATTGTTCTTTATATATACGTAGTTCCTCAAACGAGTCTGATATCTTTGTCCAAAAATCATAACATAATGTCTGAAATTCTATTATGTCTTGATCGTTCGGACGAAATCGAATATATTCCTTAAGTTTTTTTGTTCCATTAAGCTTTTTGCCTTCATAATTTCTAATGTCTTTTGATTTAATATACATTAACAATAGTTGCTCATTGCATTCATATAAAGTAATTATCGTAGTAAATTCATTGTTTTTTTCTGAAATGGCCTTGTTCCTTGAGTCAAGAATACGACCGTCCATAAAAAAAGGATGATTATCAAGCAATTCTCTACAAGCTATCGCTATGGAATCATCTTCATCGAGAGCGATAATATCTCTTAGCGAAACAGGCTTTGCATATCTATTCAGAGTGCTGAACATCCTTCGTGCTCTTTTCATACCTTCATCGTCTTTTTTATGTCCAATAAATATAACAGGGACTTTTTCATTAATTAATGTTTCGTTCTCAGAAACTGCTTTTTTAATCCCTTACACCCGGTGCTGTCCATCCACCGGAAAGATTTTTTCTGCGCCAGTTAATTCAAGAATACCTAGATCAAAGAACTCCTCATCATCTGAATACTCTAGCCTTACTTCATGCCATTGAGGGTCACCATCATATACAGCCAAAACAAGCGAATTAAAGAAACGTTCTTCTTGATGTAAAATATAATTAGATATATCTTTATAATTGTCAGTAATAGCCCGCTGCAACATATCTCTCAATAGTTCAGATTTATGAAGTTCATCATCAATTTTTTTAACGTGTGTAGCTATTTGTTCAAAAGTTAATGTAGATACATAATATATCCAGATACCTATCTGAGCTCTAATTGCAGGAAGTCTCATACAAAATCCTCCTCTAAAATGCAGCCTTCATGGCCATTCTCGTAACTTTTTTGGGATATTTATCATTGCATGGTGGGAAAATAGTCTCTATTAACTCATCTTCTAAACTTTCTATGACGTCATTATCAACTAATGGTAAATAACGTATATATAAATGCTTTCCCCAGGAGTTAATCATAGCTAGTATTTTAGGTCTATTAGTATCTTTAATATACTCGCAGCACCTTTTCCGAAGATTCTGATAAACTGTATATTTACACCTTCCGATGTAAAGTATATAAATATGTGTCTTTGGTATGACTTCGGGTTTTAATATGAAAATATAAATTCCTCCACAATTATTAGGTAAATTAATCATATCATTATGTAAATTACTCCCTGTATCGTCTAAGAATTTTGCCTCATACCAGTCAGCTTGAACAATTGTTTTTAATGAATTATCAAATTTATCCCATACATCATCAGGATTTAGAATAAAACACAAGCGCCTATCTTTAATTTTTTGACACATATCTATTACCTCTTGCAATTCGACCCCTCTCCCTTAGCTAAGCTTTTCTATAAACTCCATTAATATTTGTCTTTTTTCTTGTTCTGAAATCGACTGTCCCATTTCTTCAAGAGCCGTGGCTATCTCATTGTAGAGAAGTTTTCCTCTGTCACTATAAGTTGTCTTATCAAAAGCTTTAACTACCTCTTTGCCGTCTTTTCCAATAAATGATATCTTGTAACCATTTGAACTTATTGACGTGATATCATTTAGCTCAGCAGCTAAGTCATACTCTAAAATAGACTTTCTTATCTGTTCCAATTTTCCTGTAAATTGAGAAATCGTCTCCGTAGTCCAGTCGTTAATTCGAAGATCAGTCACTGCTTTAGCAAGTCTTTCAATGAACGTCTCTTCATCATTGCTAATACTGCTCATGAGCTGCAAAACTTTATGCTCTTCATGGGGAAATAAATAGTTTAGGGTAGTCGGCTTCAAATTTTCGATAAAATCTTTGATAACAGATGTCAAGGTGGAGTTATCGGCTTGGCCGGACTTAAAAATATATTTCACATCGTTTATCAAGTGCTTAATAAGTCCGCTTTTAGCACAATCAAAGGTAGATTTTGTGCTTTTGATATTGTCAACGATTTTTATTGTAAACTCTTTATATCCGTAAATATCAAATAGCTTCTCAAACAGATATTCTCTCGAGTTGATATTAGTCTGCTTTAAACTGTTGATAAATTTGATCTGTGCAGAGTGTATTTTTTCAGGGGGAGCAAATTTACCTTTATAGATAGTTTTTAAATCCTTTGCAAACTTAGGTAGACTAATATACCAGCGTGACATGGCGGACACAACATAAGTAAATGTGTTATAATCCTTTTCTTTTGTAATAACGTAGTCTGAAAATAGTTCTGCCAGATTATCAATATAGACTGACTTATCATCATTCCAATCCTCCATATAGGCAGTAAAATCCTTTGGTTTTTCGTTGATACTATTCAAGAGATCCGCTGTGATCTTCATTTCTTCGGATTTGTTCTTGATAACAAGATATTTTTTAAAGAAGTGAAGCACTACTGCAATATAGATGGGGATAACCCCTTTTTTTATGCCATAACCAAATTCAGGCTTAGTCAATCTGTCGTATAAATCTTTAAAATTCTTCCCATCTTTTTCGGTGGCATGATTGAAAAACTCTTGTATTTCGCGAAGGGTATTTGCCATATTCTCATCTTCAGGTGTAAGCGTCAAAACAGGCTTTACTTGTTCGTTTGAGAGAATGCCTGTCTGTATTAGGGTGCTTCTCATAAACGAAACGTCCTGTCCTGTTCCGGTAAGTCCTAAATTCACATTCAGCTCGTTTTCAAGCAGACCGGCAATAAGCTTGCTCCTGCTGTTTATTGCTACCGTCGGCAAATTGTCTTTATTTATGGACTCGTTATTAATAATGGGGGTGTTCGGATATGTAGCCGTACAAATTTCAGAGAGCTTAGCAGAGATCTGTGCCTTTCTCTTGAAAGGCTGTTTTAAGCTGTTCCAGTAATATTCAGCTTGTCCTGTTTCCGGGCGAGTAAAGCTTAAAATATATCTCCCGATAACTTCTTCTAAATCCTCAATATAAATATC
>JAAZCB010001153.1 GCA_012513545.1 Clostridiaceae bacterium | reverse complement strand
ATTCTTATTGTTCCTAATTCAGCATATCCAACATTATTAATATAAAACATAACAATCGGTTCTGATTGCTACCACTTATTAACAATCAGAACCGTATTGTATAGTTGTTCCTAAATCATATCAGAATAGACTGTACAGGTGCGGCAAGAAAATAATACAACATCAGTTTAGTAGAAATTTCTATTACACCCAATAAGGTTTATCTGGCCAAAGCTGCAATTTAGTTCCAAGTCCGAGTTCCTTTGCTTTTAGGTAACACTCATAACTCCAAGCAACATCCTCAGCAGGTATTCCGCTAGTTCCTAAAAAGATACGTTCTTCATCATTCTCCCTGCCCTTTTGAGCTCCAATCGTTATCTTTCCAAGTGATAGTGTATCGCTAAACGGTGGCAGTTTACCCTCTTCAATCAGATCAAAGAACTTTTGCCTTGGATGTGGTTTTTCATCAGGCGGAATCTCCTTAGCATCTTGCATGTAAGCTTCCCACATTAGAGGATTATCATACACTATCTTTGAACTGAACATATAGGATTCTTCAAGTTCACAATTACCCGTTGCAATAATAAGCGAACCTTTCTTCACCCACTCGTCTTTAATATCAACCGGTTTTACTGCTGATGCCGCAACACTAATAATATCTCCATGGCGAACAGCTTCCTCAGTGGATTTAGCAACAATACCACCTATGCCTAATTCTTTTTTAGACCATTCAATAAATGCAGCAGATTTTTCAGGGAACAAGTCATATACAATAATCTCCTTCAACTCTTTAGCTTCTGCATATATTGCCTGGAAACAAGCTTTGCTAACCGGTCCTGCTCCAATTATAGCACATACTTCGGATCCTTTACGTGCAAGGTATCTTACCCCTACGCCTGGAACTGCACCCGTACGAACGGCACTTACTAAGTTCGCTGACATAATTGCAAATGGTTCGCAAGTATCAGGATCATTAAGAACAGTAATTAATACCGAACGCGGTAGACCTCTTTGCGGATTGATAATATTTGATCCGTACCACTTTTCTCCACAGACGTTAAATCTACCACCCAAATATCCCACCATGGCCATAAAACGTCTATCTGGTCCGTCTAATGGCATATTAGGAAATTCACTCTTCTCAGGAAAGCTTATTTTAATTCCATGCTCGTTGTGTCTTGGACCTCCCAAAACATAATCACCCTTGCCAAGCAATTGAAACATTTCGTCAAGAACATCAACGCATCGTGCAGAATCAAGCACTCCAGCTTTAATCATCTCTTGCTCGTTCAAGAATAGAATCTCAGTCATATCAATAATTCCTCCTTTGGTATATTATTATATTTTATTTATTTAAGCATCCTAACAATTATTAGGATGATCATGAACTAACACCTTTACTCTTAGCAAAGGGATGAGGGTTCCACCAACCAAATACTTTTATTAGAATAGCCATAGCCACCATTAAAGCCAAAAATGCTAGTCCTGTTTTTAATTGACCATATTTTATAACTAGCGAAGGTACAATACCGGTCAAGAGACCGCCTCCACCTCCTAATCCAAAGCCTAATGCAGTACGTGCAGCTGTAACTGTTAAGGCATTACTTTTTGCTTCAGGGTCAGCTGTCTTTAGTAACAGCAATCCAGTTGCCATTACACCAGTACCAGTACCAAAAATAACCATGCTGTTTTCAAACCAATCTTCCGGTATTGTCCTTGGGGAAAGCCAAACAACAAACCAAACCATTAAAACTGCCATTATCCCTTGTTGAATCAATAATGGTTTCCAATATGAAATGACTATAGGTACTTGTAATGATGCTACAGCTCCGGCAACCAAGAATTCAAGGGATAATCCCTGCAGTCTGTTCAAGGTGTTTTTGTCAATATACTGACCCCATTTTGTACGTCCGAAAGTCAATTGTACAATTAAACCACCAATCATTGCAGTTACAAACCAACCGATGGTAATATTAAAGTATATTTTTATTGCTTTAGTTATAAACCAACCTATAAAAGCAGCCACACCTATTAATGATGCATGAAAAGCCAGTGTATCAATAACTCCGGAACTAACTGTTGTTTTTGTTCCTTCGGTTGATTCTTCAGGTGTAAAGAGTTCCTTGTCTGCAGCTTCTAAAGATACGCTTTCTTTAAGGTAATTTGTCCACCCGCGTTTAACAGCAATGTTTATCAAGGATACACCAGCGATTATACCAAAGGCAAGCCCAATAGTCGCTGAAGTAACTGCTAAAGCATGGCCGTCCACCCAACCAAGTTCCTCATAAACCACCTTCAAGCCACCTGCAGTTCCATGTCCCCCATACCATCCTGCGTCGATAATAGTACCAAAAAGACCATGTGTGCCGAAAATAGGTGTAAGAGCAAAAGCGCCTAATAACATCGGTACAGCAAATTGCATACCCTGCATGAACCAGTTAACTACGTATGTCGCACCGGCAGTCTTGGCCAATTTTTTAATATTTGAAATCTGGACTCCCATAAGCATTGGAGCAAATACTATAACAATTAACCGTCCTGCTAGATTCGAATAACAATTCATCACTTCTTGCGGAATAACCTTTAAAAAGTACGGTCCTAATGCCAAACCAATAAAACCCGCAAGGAGCGAAGCTGGGATATGAAGCCTTTTTAAAAATGAAACTTTTACTCTTAACCATGTTGCAATAATCATGATAAGACTCATTGCTGCTAAATAAAAGAACAGAGCATCTTGAGCCGCACCACTAATATTTTCTATTGGTATCATATAAACCTCCTCCTTAATTTAATATTTTCTAAAAACTTTTGCCTTCCCTGTTGCCTGTTGACCATTTTTAACAAATTATAATGCTTCACCACCTTTCATCATATTATTAGTTTTATCATATCAAACAGACAAAATATCCGTTCAACTAATCGGTGGAAAAATATCGTCAGGTATTGGACACTTATAAGAAGTTCCCGCAAGTTCAATGTCTAACTCATGTCTTGCCTTAGCAATAATACTAGGTTCTTGTAGCAAACGCATACCAGATAGTGCAAGAACTTTTGCAGCATATAACATTCCTTTAAGCCCGATTGAATGTCCGCTACAGGCAGTTACTTGCCAACTATGTAGATTAGCTTTAGTATTAAAACAAGCTGTATTAAACATGACCGTCGGAACAATATGGGATACATCTCCAATATCAGTGGAATTATAGGCAAATGTATTTTCCCCCCATAATGGTAGCACATAATCATGTAATGGCGTCGTCAACTCGATTCCATAGGCTGGTTTGCCTATTGTTGTACAAGTCTCGTTGAGCGCAGAAGCAAAATTTAATTCTTCATCTGTAAAATTCTCTGGTCCTATTTCATTTAATGAACTCCAAACAACTTCACCGAGCACCTTGTTTTGTATAGTAGGGTAACAACCTCCTTGCAAATCTATTTTTAGATTTACACCTGTCATTAAAGCCGCGCCCTGAGCAACATTAATAAGGCGTTCGTATACTTCATTTACCATCTCTCGTTTTGGTGCACGAATAAAATACCATGTCTGTGCAAAATCAGGTACTATATTAGGAACTTCTCCTCCGTTAGTAGTTACGTAATGAATCCTAACGTCTGAATGTATATGTTCCCTTAAATAGTTCGCTCCAACATTCATAAGTTCAGCTGCATCACTTGCACTTCTGCCATCAGCAGGTGCAGTAGAAGCATGAGAAGATTTACCCAAGAAATTAAATTTAACAGAATTAAGACCAGAATTTCTTCGTAAGGATACTCCATTTATTGCACCAGGATGAAAATTTAGAGCACAGTCTAAATCATTAAATACACCCGCTCGGGCCATGAACACCTTTCCAGTCAGAACTTCTTCAGCCGGGCATCCATAAAAGACGATAGTACCACGTAATCCATTAGCTTCCATTTCATTTTTAAGCCCTATTACTGCACCAAGATGTGCAGCAGCCATCAAATTATGTCCACATGCATGACCAGGTGCATCCTCTTTTATAGGTTGCTTATATGTAATAACCTGCTGGCTTTGAGCTGGCAATGCATCAAATTCTGCCAAAAAACCGATAACAGGTCTTCCAGTTCCCCATTTAGCAACAAACGCAGTCGGGATCCCGGCAATATTTTCCTCTACTTTAAAGCCAGCTTCATTCAGCTTATTAATTAGTAGTAGAGTTGCATAATGTTCCTTGAATGCTGTTTCAGGATTTTTCCAAAGTTCAAGACTCAAATCATATAAATACTCGCGAATACTATCAATATTCTGAACACAAGTTAATTTTTCCTTATTCATGAAATCTCCTTTCTATATATCATATAAGCAATTGTTAATTGATCGAACTCTTTGATCTTATCTGTTTTTTGTAATTAAGCATTTACCATTATAAAGTTTTGCAAGAAATATGCCAATCCCATTTATTCTTAAAGATTGGAAATACCATGGTTTTAAAAAAACAAAAAAACCTGATGAACAAAATTTGTATCAGCAGATTTTTGTCAAAATATATATTTGCTTAAATTTAACCACAATATTGAAATAATTATCCGATACAAGTACGTATCGATAATGATACGTTTTTGCATCGGTTTCTTTTAAAATTATAATGCTTTTATCTGTTTAATCATTTGGAAGTTTATCAAATTTAATATTATATTTCTTACATTTGCGCACAATTGTAGGTTGGCTAACTCCTAAAATATCTGCTACTTTTCGAGTTGTTTGATATTTCTCCAAAGCTCTTTTTAACATTCTTTTTTCTAATATTGATGTAGCTTCTTCAAGCTTCATATTATAAAAACTATTGCTATTTATAAAAACATCATTTCCAATTTCTGTAAAATTTTTTAACACGGATTCCTCATCTATTATGTCAGATTCTGATATAATAACTAACCTTTCAATAAAGTTTCTTAATTCTCTGACATTTCCTAACCACTCATATTGCTCAATCAATTTCACACTATCTTGAGTAAAAATCTTATTCTTATTATATTCCTTATTAAAATAATCGATAAAATAATTTAGTAAATAAGGTATATCTTCTTTCCTTTCTCTTAGTGGCGGTATATATATAGATATTACGTTTAATCTATAATATAAATCTTCTCTGAATTTTCCTTCCTTTACCAATTCCTTTAAATCCTTATTTGTCGCGGATATTACTCTAACATTTACTTTTATAGAATTAACTCCACCTACTCTTAAAACTTCCCCATCATTCAATACCCTTAATAGTTTTGACTGAACACTTCGTGGTAATTCTGCAATTTCATCCAAGAAAATTGTACCGCCATCTGCAAGTTCAAACATCCCTGGTTTCCCTTTATTTGATGCACCGGTAAAAGCTCCTTTTTCGTACCCAAATAATTCTGATTCGAACAAATTTTCAGGTATCGCTCCACAGTTTACTTTAATAAACGGTCCATTTTTCCTAAGACTACTGTTATGTATTTCCTTTACTACTACTTCCTTACCTACACCAGTTTCTCCAAGTACTAAGACTTTAGCATCAGTACAGCTAATAATATTAATTTTTTTTATTATTTGTACCATACTTTTACTTTTTGCAATGATTTCAGGATGTTTAAGGTAATTCTCTCTTAGCTTTTCTAATTCAATTATATATTTATTATTAAGCGCTTCATATTCCTCTAATTTTAATTGTATTTCCATCAACTCTGATACATCACGAACATTAGTAATAACTCTAATTACATTTCCATTATCATCAAACACTGGACTTGATGATAGTAGGCATCGCCTACCTTCTGTCCTATTTTGTCTTCCATCCTTAAAATGGTCTATCATGGTTACTGGTTTTTTCTTATCTATTACCTCTAAACTTGCAGAATCTAAATATATACCTTCAGCAATCAACTGAGTAGCATGTTTTCCTATTAATCGTTCTTTTCTTATTCCGCTTATTTTGGTATACGCATCATTTACATAGAGTGTATATCCGTTCCCATCTGTAAGATAAACGCCATCATGCATAGAATCCAAAATAGCTTTATTTATATTTTTCTCCTGTTCATATTGTTCTTTATATTTAATACAATCTTTATCTAACATATCTATATATTTGACTATATATTTATCTTTGGATATTTCACCAATCAATTTCCCAAAGTCATCGCATACATATAGTATATCTTTTGATTCAAAACTATCTAAACATAGCTCATCATTTATTTTAATTGAATCTCTTTTTAAATGCTTAATAATACTATGAATTTTAAGTGATATATCATTTTTTGAATACTGAATTAGTTCAAACACACTACATGTGCAAAGATAATTTCCATGACAATCTATTACTGGAAAACAAGTAAGTCTATTCAAAAATGATAATTCCAAAGCATAAGAAATTATATCATTATCATAAAGAACATATTTGCACTTTGAAATCAAATCAGTTGTATTCATCTATATACCCCCTATTTATATTTGAAATATCAAATAGGCATTCCTGTTTTCTTGTAAAACTTCTATGCACAATTTTGTTTGCTCATTTTGTCTTACAAAACTGTTGTGCAGCCTTATCACCAATTTATTTGCTTCTTACGCCGCATAAATTAGGAATTCATTTTGAATGACCTACCGCTATTTTTTTCTCCCTTTGGTTAGAAAATTAGCGGTAGTGGTCAGAAAAATAGAGGTATGGTATCTTAACTTATGCTTCCGCCGTCAAAGAGTATTTCAAACTCTTTTCCTGTTATTGTTTCCTTTTCGAGAAGAGCCTGAGCAACTCTGTGCAACTTTTCTATATTTTCGCTTAATAGTTTTTCAGTTTTATTATAGGCATTATCTATAATTCTACGCATTTCTCTATCAATTTTTGCCGCAACATCTTCGCTGT
>JAAZCB010001152.1 GCA_012513545.1 Clostridiaceae bacterium | reverse complement strand
CACAATGATAAAATGGAATCTATAATCAGTATTACGAATCTAAGTAAGATATACAGGCTCGGTAATGAGAAGGTTGTGGCACTTGAAGAAATAAACCTTGACATTCCCGAGGGTGAATTCTGCTGTTTTCTTGGTACATCAGGGTCTGGCAAGTCCACTCTGCTGAACATGCTTGCAGGTTTGGAAAAACCCACCAAGGGTTCTGTCAGGATTAAAAATACAAACATTGAAAAACTTAATGAAAATAAGCTTGCGCAGTTCCGTCAGAAAAATATAGGCTTTGTATTTCAATCCTACAACCTAATTAGTTATCTTGATGCGGTAGAAAATGTCTGCATGCCTCTTGTTTTCATGGGCATATCAAAAAAAGAAAGAATAGGAAGAGCTGTTAAGATGTTGAGAGATGTCGGTTTGGCAAGTCATTTAAAGCACAAGCCCACACAGATGAGTGGAGGTCAGCAGCAGAGAGTTGGCATTGCAAGGGCATTTATATCACGTCCTGAAATAATTTTTGCAGATGAGCCGACAGGTAACCTTGATTCCAGGACTTCAAGAGAAGTACTGGATCTTATGATTTCATTGTCTAAGGATAATAACAGGACATTGATAATGGTTACTCATGATATAAATATTGCCAAAAGGGCAGACAGAATAGTACACATTCTGGATGGAAGAATTGAAAAAATTGAATCACAATAGACGGGGGAGAGAATAATGAAGAGGTTTGGATATTTAAGCAGTTTGTTTGTTTTGATTGTTATTGTGTTTAGTATTTCGTCACCTTATTTTGTTTCTTCAGCGGCAAACACGGATATTATAATTAAAGGATATAGTCAGGATGAAAACAAGGTAAAAGCCAATGAGAAATTTACTTTTACGATGACTTATCAGCTAGATACTGGCGTAAGAGACCTATATGTGTCTGTAGATAACACTTCGGCATTCTATATGGCGAATGATGAGGACCAGGTTCATGCTCCCGAGAAAGATGGGTTGGCATCCTTTAAATTGGTATACAAGGGAACGGGAAATGAACTTAAAATTGTGTTTAATTACAATAAGGATAAAGATGGAGACGGTGAACTGGAACCATATGAAATCAAGCAGACAGTGTATTTGAGTACTTATGAAAAGAAGGAAGATAACAATCAGGATCAATTTGTTGATACCAAAACACAGAGCCCCAATCTGAGAATACTGGGAGAATCCTTGAAGCCTAAGGGCGAAGCCGGGAAAAATATGTCCATCTCGCTGCCGATAAAGAATGTGGGTTCATATACTGCCTATGATGTGACGGTAAGTATAGACGGCGACTCTGAAAATTTTCCTTTCCTGACCAGGCAGATAAGCTTATCAAGGCTTATAGAGAAAATTGATAATAATGATACTGAGACGGTTTCCTTTGATCTGGCTGTAAAGCCTCAAATAAAGACAGGAACCTATGCCATGAAGGTAAATATGCACTATAGCAACACACATGGGGACTCGTATACAACAAGTGAGAATATTTTTGTAGAACTTGTAAATAACGATAAAGCTCCTCGGCTTATTATGAAATCGACAAGATTTGCCCCGGAACTGCCGGTTCCGGGCGATAAATTCAATATGTTTCTGGAATTGCAGAATACGGGAACAATAAATGCTGAAGATATAAAAATTACTCTGGGTGGCTTTAAGGATGACGGCATTATTCCGGAAGGCTCAGGAACGAAATATTTAGGCACCATTGAAGGCGGAAAAATCAGCACCGTATATTATCTCTTTACAGTATCAAAGTATATCAAGGCCGAAAACTACCCGGTTGAAATTGAGTTTACCTACAAAGACGCACAGAACAATGAATACAAGGACTCGAGTGTATATTACGTGCCTATAAAGGCTAAGGATTCCGGCAAGGCTTCTATAAAAATTGAAAATATCAGTACTCCCTCTAAAAATGTTAAGCCGGAGCAGGACTTTAAAATTGCTTTTGATTTAGTTAATACCGGAACAACCAAAGCCAGTGATGTAAAACTTCTGATATCCACTGAGAAGGATATTATATGCAAGTCTTTGAATACTATTATTGTAGATTCGCTTGAAGCAGGGGAAAAGAAACATTTCGAGTTTGTCATGTCTGCGACTAAAGCAGCCTTGACTCAGAATTACCCTGTAGCGGTAAACGTCGAATATACCAATAGCGAGGACAAGGAGGAAAAGCAGACTGCTGCACAGTATATAGGAGTTATGGTTGAGGGCGAGGACAATGAGAACAGCAGCAAATCAGTTCCAAAACTGATAATTGACAGGTACAGCCTTTCAGAGCAGCAGATAGCAGCCGGAGAAGGTTTTGATATAAAATTCAGTATATACAATACACATAAGAATATTGACACAAGTAACATAAAAGTGTCCTTCTCATCAGACGAAGGCATATTTTTACCAGCTGCAAACTCCAATAATTCCATTTTTATTGAAAATATTAATGCAAAGTCAAGGCTGGAAAAGACTTTTTCATTATCTGCAAAGTTTGATGCACCTTCAAAGGTACATTTGCTGCATATAGACTTTGAGTATGAGGATGATAAGGGAAACCCGTACACGGCTAAGGAAGTAATAAGCATACCTGTTGTCCAGACTCATCGCCTGGTAATCAACGAAATCAGTTTACCTCCTGAAGTTTTTTCAGGCCAGCCTCTTCCTATCATGGTTGAGTTTTATAACATGGGAAAATCTACACTTAACAACCTAATGGTTAAGTATGAAGGAGATATGGAGTCTCAGGGGTCGAATTTCTTCGTCGGGAATTTTGAACCAGGCAGGAGCGAGTACTATGAAGTAACCGTCATACCTTCTGCTGAAGGGGAGGCTAAAGGAAGTATAGTATTCACTTTTGAGGATTCGACAGGTAAGAATATAGAGGAAAGAGAAGATTTTAAGGTGACTGTCAATTCAATGCCTCAGGGTGATATGTTTCCAGGTATGGAAGGCATGGAGGGAGTAGGAAAGGATCAGTTCAATAGGCCGGCAGGAGGCTTGCCGCCGATATTAATAATAGCTGTAGTTCTTGGAGTTCTTCTGATTATTGCAGGCATTATAGTTTTTATTGTTGTGAGAAGAAGAAAAGCAGCGAAAGCAGGTAGGGATTTATATGAAAACTATTGATTTACTCAGTATGAGCCTTAAGAATCTTTTCAGAAGGAAAAT
>JAAZCB010001151.1 GCA_012513545.1 Clostridiaceae bacterium | reverse complement strand
TATTAATTTTAACATGTTTTTATACTTAATTGGGCTTTTACCTCCTATAATGTATTCCTTATTAATGATTCTTTCGTCAGACAAAACAAGTAAAATTGCATCTGCAATATCTCCGGCATAAATAGGCTGTTTTAATGCTTGTCCACTCCCAATAACGGGATAACATCTATATTTGTTCATAAAGTTTATTATTTGTAGAATATTCTTGTCTTTATTTATGCCATAAATCATAGTTGGCCTCAATATCACATAATTGACTCCGCTTTTTCTGATAGCATCTTCGCCAATCATTAGTTTTTGTGCAATATCTTTTTCCCATTTATCTATACTATCAGCTTTTTTGTATATACTGGTAGATCCAACAAAAATAACTTTTTTTAATGTTTCAATTGATCGGCATACCTTAAGGAGACTATTAACTCTCCATATTCCAGCAATATGGACAATATATTCAACATCCTTAAGAGCATTTTCCAAGCTTACATCATTAATAAGGTCTCCATAGGCAAACTCTACACCTGGTAAATTAATATTATCAATTTTACTGCTTTCCCTGACAAGGCATCTTACTCTATATCCTTTACTAACCAGTTTATCTACCAAAAGTTCCCCGACCTGTGATGTCGCTCCTGTTATCAATATCATTTTACTTTCTCCTTCCGCACAAATCCTTTACAACTAAAAATAATAACAGAGATTAATTTCATTATACTAATTATTAATGTAATAATATAGCTCCCTAAAATATTCTCACATTTGTAATTTTTTTTATAATAAATACTAGCAGAGTCATAAAAGTTTTTTATAACTCCTAAACTCCTAAGTTTACTGCTTTGCCCTTTAAGGTGTATAACTTCCGAATCATGGATGTAATATATCTTCCATCCATTTTTTTTAACCCTGTAACACAAATCTATGTCCTCGAAATGCATAAAGTATTCTTCATCCAAAAGACAATCAACTTTTTCAATTATATAACGGGAAATGAGGAGACAAGCACCTGAAACAGCATCAACCTCATGACTTTTAGAATCGTCCATATAAGTCATATTATAGCTTCCAAAAACATTACTTTTGGAAAACAATTTACTTAATCCAGAAAAATGGGCAAAAGAATTTATTAATTTGGGAAATCCTCTCCTGCATGGTAACTGTAACGTTAAATCTTGATTAAGTAATCTTGGTCCAACCACTCCCACCTCTTTATTTTTTTCAATGAAGTTTACCAATTTATTAATTGCATCTTCTAAAACTATCGTATCAGAATTCAATAATAAAATATACTTTCCGTTACTAACTTTATAACCTTGATTATTAGCTTTGGCAAAACCTGCATTAAATTTATTTTCAATGCACCTGACATATGGAAAACTTGTTCTTAACATTTTTACACTGTTATCTTTTGAATCGTTGTCAACAACTATTATTTCGTATTCTATACCCTTAATGCTGTTAAATACTGACTCAATACATTGTTTTAATAATAATTCCGTATTATAATTTACTATAATTATTGAAAGCTTCACTGCTGTTACCCTCCCACAACTGTTAAACCTATTATATTATATGAACATTATAAAACCTAAATTTCTTAGTAAACCAGGTTTAAAAAAATTATATTTTAAAATATACAATCTTTTTTTAAAAAAAGATTGACTACTTAATTCAGAATATTTTTTTAAGGAATCAATATGTCTGTCCTCTAAGCAATCCTTATATGCCTCTAATAAAGCTTTTGCCTGTATTTGCGTTCTTAGTAAATCATTTTTATATTTTTCCCTGTCTGATATCTTTTTTAAAACATATTTAAAGTCTGCCTTTTGTGCGCCGACATCATTATTCCCATGTTGCCTATATAGCATTGTTGGCTCCTCAATATAATCAATAGTCCCAAAGCAAGCCGCAATTAATCCTATCCACCAATCATGCATTAATGAACTATGAGGTACACTGCCTGCAAGTTGCTTTAATGTCTTATTTATCATTACTGTACAACCTGTAATATTATTCTGTACAAGTAACCTGTTAAGCTCTTTAATTTGAGGATATAAATTCTGATACTCCCAAAAAGACTCTGAGATTATATTTAAGTTATTGTCTGTTACCTTCAAATTTGTGTGAATTAATACCGGACAACCTTTTCCATTGTCTTCTTCTATATTTCGAATTTTAATTAAAGTTTTCTCTACTTTATCTTCAAACCAAAAATCATCCTGATCACAAAACATACAGTAGTCAGACGTTGAATACTTTAAGAGCTCATTAAAATTTTGTGCTGCCCCAAGTCCTCCCTTGTTATCACTGATTAACAGTATCTTCTCAGGGTAGTAACTCATAAGCTTTTTAACTACATCAACAGTATTATCCTTTGAGCCATCGTCTCTAATAATAAGTCTCCAGTTTTTATAAGTTTGATTAATAATAGAACTGATTTGCTGTTCAATATACTTTTCACCATTATAAGTAGCCATTAAAATATCTATACTGTACATACATCCTCACCTTTTAAATATTCATTATTAACCTTGATTCTTAATACAAACAAATATATATATATATACATTATATATGCAGTAGAACTAAACAGTAATGGGTTTGTAAAAGCAACTAATAAAGATG
>JAAZCB010001150.1 GCA_012513545.1 Clostridiaceae bacterium | reverse complement strand
TTTAAGTTGTGCTTCCAGTTCAGAAACACGATTATTTATTGGATCCTGCTTAACTTCTTCAGATTTGAGCCAGTTTCTTATAGTTTGGTCATTTACACCAAAGTCCTTAGCAACTTTATTAACAGATTGATGTTCTTCTCTTACAAGCCTTATTATATCAGCCTTAAATTCGTCATTATATCGGTTACCCTTATTTTTCATGTTTATCTCCTCCACAGGTTTATTTTACCCTAACTTACCTGTGTCCGGCAAATCGAGTATACCTCAACTTTCTATTAATTTCTTTCCATTGATATTTTGAGGTTTAAAATAATCATCATTCAATAAACCCATATTAATTATTTCTTTGTTTGCTAAACCAATAAGTTCAGAAGGATTTACATAACTATCTTCTGCTTGTATATTATTAGGCACTAAAATAACTAACAACAAAATTATTATTGCAAGTTTCTTCATTACAGTTCTACACCTTCTTTCCAAACCTGAACTAATACACTAAACCCTGCTGCATCGGCTGTAATAGTTTTATTTCCAATCTTAAACTTTTTATAGGGTACTTTTTGTTCTACTGTTTGTTTTTGTCCTAAATATTGAAAAACTTCTTTTGCAATGTCTTTTCCATAAACCTCTCCAAACATCTGTTCTGCTGCATAATATCTTAACTTCATAACTTCAGTGTCCGAAGTAAACGTAATATTTATACCGTATTCAACATAAGTTTCATCTTTTGTAATATCAATCCACCCATAAATAGGATCTTTAGTTCCTATTGGTGTAGGTGCTACACTTCCATTTGTATCAATGTAAACCGTCTTAATTACACTATCCCAGCGAACAGTTGCTCCAAATGCTTCAGCTACATATCTAGCCGGAACATACGTTCTGTCTTCTTTTATTATAGCAGCTGTATCCATCTGTAGTTTCTTACCATCAAGTTCATATTCTTTCTTTCCTATATAAAGAATTAACTTCTTATTCTCTTTTACAAAAGTTGCTTTTTGTGCTGTACCATCCCATGTTACTGTAGCACCTAATTCCTCTCCTATGAATCTTGCTGGTGTCTGTGTTCTCCCATTTGAGTCTATAAATGGTTGTGCATCAGGAAAAAATAATCTATCCCCATCTATCACTATACGAAGTGGCATTTCACCAAAAACATTTACCGAAAATAATGCTGTCATAACTAATACTACTGTAATAACCAATGTAAACTTTTTCATAATAAAAAATCCTCCTCAATATTTAAAATTAATTAAATGCACTAATCTCTTTACTCAACATATTCTCTACCTCTTTATAATGACCCAAGGCATATCTTAAAGAATTAGCTTTTCTCTCAAGAGCATCACATACTCTTCTGCCTCTCTCTTTAATTTGATCACATGACCTGTTGACTGATTGAATTTGCTGTCTTACATAATACTCATTATATCTTCTTCCAACATCTGAGGTTACCTTATTTGCCTCGCTCAATATCCGTTGAATTTTTTCACCAAAATTACGTTCCATATTTTTCAGTTTACTTTGTAAATCCTGTAATCTAATCAAATCGACACTTAATTGTGAAGTTGTATAGGTTCCCATTCCTCGTATTACCTTTCTGCCAAACTTCTTTAATATATTAACTCCTTTATCACCATAATTAGCAATTGTCTTTTTTGAATAATTTATAAGATAGTTTGTTCCTGCTTTAAAGTTTTGGTATTGTTTTTTAATTTCTGCTCTTGTGGTATTAACAATTGCATTGACGCTTTTAGTAGCTTTATCAACAGCTTTATCCCAAGTACTAATAACAGTACTTTTTGCTGCTGAGTAAAACTTCTTCAACCCATCTGCAAGGCTTGTAAAAAAACTGGTTATTGCAGCAGTAGCTTTGTCTTTAAACTTATCTATAGCTGCAACAGCAGCTTTACCTGTCTCAATTATTTCGTTATATAATCCAACAATAAAATTCTGTACCTTACCCCATGCCTCTTTTACACCATCAACAAATTTCCAGAATGCCTTTCCTATTTC
>JAAZCB010001149.1 GCA_012513545.1 Clostridiaceae bacterium | reverse complement strand
GGTAGAACACCGGGAAGTGCGCCGTTTACTCTTATTGATTACTTTCCTGATGATTTCCTGATGATGATTGACGAATCACATGTTACGGTTTCACAGGTTGGAGCCATGTATAACGGTGACAGGTCAAGGAAGGAATCTCTTGTAGAGTTCGGGTTCAGGCTCCCGTCCGCTTTTGACAACAGACCGCTTAAGTTTAAGGAGTTTGAAGAGCGTATAAATCAAATTGTATTTGTAAGCGCTACACCTGCAAAATATGAAAGAGAAAATTCACAGCAAATTGTTGAACAGATAATAAGACCAACAGGGCTTATAGATCCCGAAGTTGTTGTTAAGCCTGTTAAAGGGCAGATAGATGACCTTATTGGAGAAATAAACGAAAGAGTAGCCAAAAATCAACGTGTGCTTGTAACAACACTTACTAAGAAGATGTCTGAAGATCTTACAGATTATCTTAAGGAACTTGACTTCAAGGTTAAGTACCTGCATTCGGATATTGATACGCTTGAGAGAATGGAAATAATAAGAGATTTAAGGCTTGGAGTATTTGATGTATTGGTCGGCATAAACCTTCTAAGAGAAGGACTGGATTTACCGGAAGTATCACTTGTGGCTATTCTGGACGCAGACAAGGAGGGTTTCTTGCGTTCAGAAACATCCTTGATTCAGACCATAGGAAGAGCTGCGAGAAATGTTGAGGGTAAGGTAATCATGTATGCCGATGTGATTACCGAATCAATGAAGAAAGCAATTAGCGAGACTAACAGGAGAAGAAAAATCCAGATTGAGTATAATAAAACACATGGAATTACTCCTAAGAGTATTCAGAAGGGTATAAGGGATGTAATTGAAGCTACAAAAGCGGCAGAGGAAGAGGCAAAATATACTGTTAACAGTGTTGAAATTGCTGTTAACAGGGAGCAATGTGCAGCAATGATTGAAGAGCTTACAAAGGAAATGAAAATGGCAGCAAAAGAATTGCATTTTGAGAGGGCGGCACAGCTTAGAGACAGAATTAACGAGTTGAAGAATAAAATGGATAAGACAGAATAAATCCATGAATAAACTTTGAAATAAAAAGTAATGATATGGAACATATGATAATTATTGTAATTTATGGAGAGGTTAACGGCTAATTGCAGTATATAAAATTTTGTGTCACCAAAAGACGGACATCAGGCATAAAAGGCAAATACCGATTCATTTTAACTATATGGTTTATGTTTCAATAATGTAGATATTTAAGTAAAATGCTTTCATTTTGCTTAAATATACCGGGCTCATCAATATCTTAACAAACCATAAATTATATAGTTTTTGAACGAACGGGTGTTTGCTTTTTAAATTTTCTTTGGTATAATATAGTCTGAATGTTTATACAAAATAAATCGAATTTTTAAATATTTGTATCTATAATGTTTGTTATAAACTGTAAATTTTATAAAGTAAGCAGGTGGTTATTATTATTAGGAACAATATTTTTATTAAAGGGGCAAGGGAGCACAATCTAAAAAATATAGATATTGAAATACCAAGGGACAAGTTTGTTGTTGTCACAGGACTGAGTGGATCGGGAAAATCATCCCTGGCCTTTGATACGATATATGCTGAAGGACAGAGAAGGTACATGGAGTCACTATCATCATATGCCAGACAGTTTTTAGGTCAGATGGAAAAACCTGACGTTGATTATATAGAAGGTTTGTCACCTGCTATATCTATAGACCAGAAGACCACAAGCAGGAACCCGAGGTCAACAGTTGGAACGGTAACTGAAATATATGATTATATGAGACTTCTTTATGCCAGAATAGGTACTCCGCACTGCCATGTATGCGGAAAAGAAATTACACAGCAGACGGTTGATCAGATGGTTGACCATATTCTAGAGCTTGGAGAAGGTACAAGGGTGCAGCTTCTTGCACCTGTGGTAAGAGGAAGAAAAGGTGAGTACCATAAGCTTGTTGAGGATGTAAAAAAAGGTGGGTACGTTAGGATACGTGTGGATGGAGAGGTTGTGGATGTAAATGATCCTATAGACCTTGATAAGAATAAAAAGCATAACATCGAAATCGTTGTGGACAGGCTGGTTGTAAAACCGAATATTCAGAAGCGCCTTGCCGATTCCATTGAGACTGTAATGCGCTTGAGCAATGGAATTCTTATAGTTGATGTTATAGGTCAAAAAGAGCTTCTGTTCAGCCAGAATTTTGCCTGCAATGATTGTGGGATAAGCATCGAAGAATTGACGCCAAGGATGTTTTCCTTCAATAATCCCTATGGGGCTTGTCCTGTATGCAGTGGTCTCGGTAATCTTCTGAAAATTGATCCCGATCTGGTGGTACCCAATAAGGCACTGTCACTGGCTGGAGGGGCAATAAGTACAGGTGGATGGAACGTGTCAAATGAAGACGGCTATGCAAGAATGTATATAAATGCTTTGAGCAGACACTACAATTTTAGTCTGGATACTCCTTTTGAGAAGCTTCCACCTTATATTGCAGACATCATTCTATATGGAAATAAAGG
>JAAZCB010001148.1 GCA_012513545.1 Clostridiaceae bacterium | reverse complement strand
TTTTAATAAGTTCTTTTAAAATCCTGTAATACTGATTCCTTCCCGAACCTCCGTTTATTGCAATTGTCGAATGCCCATATGTCAGGAACGCAACAGAACAGTTATGCTTAAGGTAATAATCCGAAAGACTGTTAACTGCTTCAATGGAATATTCCTTTACATTTCTTACATTTGAGCCGAAGTTCATTGTTCTTGACGTATCAAGAAAAATCCAGACTGACTTTTTACCTTCTCTTTCAAATTCATTTACAACAGGCCATACATTTCCTCTTAACAAACTTCTGGATGTAACCTTCCAGTTTATGGACTTAAAGGAATCCCCCGGAGAATAAAGTCTTAGTTCTTTAAACTCGTTAGTATTCATTCCCATGCTGGATAAAGCCCCTTGAGGCATAGGTATTTTGTTTGCAGCAGACATTCCCCGTACCTTTCTTAATTCCAGCAGTCTTGGCGACACCTCAACGGAAATGTCATTCTCACATTGACCATATTCAGAAAAACTGCATATGGAATGTCTGGCCTTCCACTTTGTGGCATTCATTGGATAAGTACCGGATGTAGTACATTTTATGGTATACCTTAAATAAATCTCTCCCCTCTCCATCCCTTTCCATATAACTTTATAGTTACTTCCTTCAACCAATTCAAAATGAGGGGGAACAACATCACATATTTCCAATATTCCAAAACCTGCTTCCACTGACGCCTTAAGTTTAACCTCCAGAAGCTCGCCACCGATTATTCTGTCTCTTGAAATACTCTTTTTAACCTCGATATTACCGGGAACCTTAATAAAGTAGCCGAAAGCAAGATAGCAAAGAGGCACAAACGAAGTCAAAATCAGTATGTTATTGGCAAAAAGAAAGCCTGCCAGGAGCATTGTTAAAGAAATTGTGCTTGTCCTCAATACAAATCCGGGCATCTATAATAAACCCCCTGCCTTCTCCCTTGTATAATCATATGGAACCTCCATCTTGCTGATTATACTTTTTATTATGGATGAAGGCACCCTTCCTTCCATAATATGTTCAATATTAAGCATTATCCTGTGAGAAAGAGCATCAACTGCCAGGAACTTGACATCGTCGGGAATAACATAATCCCTGCCGCAAATCAGCGCGTGGGCCCTTGAAAGCTTCAAAAGTGCAAGGGCTCCCCTTGGACTCGCCCCAAGCCTGATGTTGGGATTATTCCTGGTATTCCTCACCAACTCAGTTATATACATTAGAATATTATCATCTACGAATATCTTCTCAGTCTCTTCCTGGAGCATAATTATTTGATGCATTGTAACTTTTGGGCTTACATCATTTGTAGGATCATCCTTTTTCCATGAAATCCTTCTTTTTAATACTTCGCACTCCTGGTCCGCAGTTTCCAGATATCCTAATGAAAGCTTCATGATAAACCTGTCCATTTGAGCCTCAGGCAGGGGATAAGTGCCTTCCATTTCTATAGGGTTCTGTGTAGCCATTACTATAAAAGGTGGAGTTAAAGTATAGGTAGTTCCTTCTATTGAAACCTGTCTCTCTTCCATTGCTTCCAAAAGAGCAGACTGAGTCTTCGGCATTGCCCTGTTAATTTCATCCGCAAGAAGAAAATTTGTAAATATCGGCCCCTTCTCCAGTTCAAAAACCGAAGTTGTACTTTTCCATATTTTTGTTCCCAATATGTCTGAAGGCATAAGGTCCGGAGTAAATTGCACCCTCTTCCACTCACAGCCAGTCGCTTTTGCAAAAATTTTAACCAACAGTGTTTTTCCAAGTCCAGGATTATCCTCAAAAAGTATATGACCTCCAGCCAGAAAGCCACATAAAATCTTCTTTAAGACAGACTTATTCTGGGTTACAAACACCGTCCCTACCTCATCAATTATAGTATTACAAAGTGCCTGAAGCTTTTCCAAATTCATTTAAATACCCAACCCCTCTTCCGTAATATTCAAAGCTATTTATAACATCCTCCAGTATTTTCATCCTGTTTTGCCTGTTTCTTTCCTCAATAGTCTTGAAGTTTTTCCTTGTGGTAATACCGGGATACCCCATGTCACTATATTCCAATAGAGGCAATATCATCTTACTCGCCGTGCTTATTGATATCTCAGATTTACATGCCATATAATAGAGGCAGGATACAATTCCAGTTCTGCTGCCGTGTTCAACAAAATCATTAATATATTTGGATATGTTGGTTATGTCTTTTATTTTACTGTAACTGATATCCTGGAAGTGCCTTCCGAGTCTTTCCTCAGGGGCTGTTCCCACATCCTTTTTCAGCCTTAAGATAACTGCTATAAACGCCACAAGCAAAACTACAAAAATAAATATCCATCCTGCCAGCACATATTCACCCATAACATCACCTCTAAAGTCATACAATAAGTAAAAAAATATAAATATTGAAATAAATTTTGCTACCTGATATCTTTTAAGCCAGAATGATATTCTTCCGGCTTTTTCATTTCCCGTAAGGTCAATCAGCGACAGCATCTGCATCAGGGCTATTCCCCAGAACGAAAACAACACCAGGTCTCCAACTGATATCTTTAGCCCTATATCCCAGAATCCATTTGTCCAAATCGCTACAAACATATACCTTATCGATAGACCTGCCACAAGATATGAAATCGTCTTTATAACGCTGTCTATAAATATACTTCCTTTAAAGAGCCCTGAAAACTTGTAAATAATTATCGAAATTGAAATCAGTACTGGATAAATACTGGCTAGCTTCAAATCCATACTATCTGAAGCCAGATAAAGAAATAAAAACGCTGCAGTACCATACGCCAGCACAACAGTTGAACTTCCAATAAATTTTACCAATTTACCTACAAATATATAGTTTATCAGCTCTCTTAAGGATATACCCGAAAGTATTATCACCAAAGGATACAATAAAAAGTAAAAGCTTCTTCTGACTTCATATCCCGGACTTCCAGTCTTAAGAAAGAAGAAAGCATAAAACCCCAAAAGCAACAGCAACACTGTTGGATAGGTTACCAAACCTTTTAACGAAATATCCTCCGAAACCTCCCTGCTGACATTCATGCCCGGACCCCCGTATTTTTAAAGTTTCCTTATACCCAAATATAATTTTTCGTAATCTTCTCTTAGTATATTAACATCACTATATACTGCTTTTTCCAGAATTTCAAATACCTCGCCCAATATTCCATGTCTATCAGACGGTATCTTCGGTTCTACTACTTCATATATCTCTCTTAAAGTCATTATTGCATTTATACTGTTATCCTCATCTGAAATTCTCTGAATAAACATTTTTCCCTGATATATTACTTCCTCCCTGTAGTCAACAATACTTACAGTGCTGGAAACTTCATCTCCGTTTCCCTTAAACCTTATCCTGTAAGTACCTTTGTGTTGGAAAACTGCATTGACTTCACTGGCATAACCGTAAATGTCCACAAAACGTACAGCAAGTTCCTCCATAACTCCCCACGTAAGAGGTAAACCGTCCTTTATTTGGGGAAAAGCAATAGATAACCTTTTAGTCCCTGCAGCTGAAGTGAAAACTCCTTTATCCTTGTAGTCATATTCAAGAATTATTGGTTTTTCTGCCGAGACAGTCTCAGACAGCTCGTTCTGTAAGGTTACCTGAATCTTTCTATTTTTCCATGTTCTCACAATAATTATTGTTATTATCAAAAAAATAACTGCAAGAGTAACTGCAATCCTTAACCATAAAAGTTCCCATACAAATAAGTTTTGACTCGTACTTGATGAATAAAATATGTCTGTACCTTCAAAACTAACCTTGTATACTAAAGGAAATCTCCTTACAAAGAAAAAATCCTTATCCTTCCGGACCTTACCGGTATCTCCCACTTGAATTGTCTTAGAGAAACTTCCTGTATTATCGATTTCCAATTTTTCATTCATCATATCGTGCTCAAAACTCAGGCTTAGCACAAGCTTTTCACCAATAACTTCTCCCGAATAACTGTCCAGCAATTTACCCGAAACCTTGAAGTTTCTACCCACTATACTATCAGGAGAATCGAGTTGTATCAAGGTATCGGTAGTCACTTTTAATTCCGGGTCACTTGATGAAGTAATACAGGTATCATTCTCTAAAAGGTCAGCTACCACCTGATACCTGCCTGCACCCGTATCATCAGTCAAGCTTAATTGAGAACTGAATTCACCATTTTTAACTGTTGTCTTTCCATAAGAAAGAACTGGCTCATTCTTATCCTTTTTTACATATATAAGTACCGGCATATCGTTTAATGGGTTCCCCTTTATGTCCTTTGTCGTGCCCTTTACAGTAAAACCTGTACCGCGTTTAGCTTCCGGATCCATGGACTTAATCTTTGTAACAGTGTCAACTGAAGGCTTAAAGGATGGATCATATCCAAAAATTCTATCCATACTCTCCATAGGGACCCAACCGTAATTCTTAAATTTGATTTCAGGATAAATGTATGTCTGATTAAGATAAACAATCTGGTACGGAAGTTCTTTGTTTATCTTGTAGCCTACAGCAAGTCTGCAAGGTATTCCGGCAGCTCTAAGAATATATGTATATGCTGACATAAAATCCAGCGTATTTCCCTGCTTCTCTTCAAAAAGGAAAGACATTATTCCGTCTTTATCCCCATAATCTTTTACAATGGAATTGTTAAGGATATAGTTTTCTGCAAGATATTTTTCTGTATTCTTTATTGCTTCATAATCACTGCTGCTGTCGGCAATTAGCCTTTCAACAAGTTCACCAAGCTTTTCAGATACTGTAATGTTATATGTATAAGTTGCGTCAACATCAGCATTTATCAGCATAACCTCACCGGGAGGATTCTTGTATTCCACTTCATAGTAGTCATCAATTACTACTTCTGACATGTATGTTCCGGACTTTGCATACTCCAACAGACTATGGTGATATTTGATTTCAGATTCTCCGGAAAGCGTCGGCAAATGCCCTTTTGAAGGTTCAAGAGGCTTAATCTTCACAGAATTGTCAACCAGACCTTTGGTCATATCAACATTTAACATGAGCCTCACTTCAGGCTTCTCCTGTGATGCAACCCAACGGTTTCCATAGTAGTTGTCCATAACCATTACTTTTAGAAATGAATAATTGGGTTTACCCAATATTTCAAAGACAGGTAAATGCGGTCTTCTTTCACTGCCAAGCGATATTGTATTTCCGGGATTTTTACTTCCAAAGGGAATATCTGGAATGTTTTTATTCCCCGAAATGTCAATATTGGGAATATTCTCAGGAATGCCAGCTCCAAAGCTTCCGCTATAAGGCACAGAACTTCCCGGACCTTCACCCTTTCCAAATTCACCGTCAAACAGTCTGCTTTTCTTTTTCTCTTCCAGTCTGTTTTTGGCTTTTTCTCTCCATTCCTCTCCCCTGTCCCAATATTCAGAACTAATCATGGGCTCCTCTACACTTTCCCGGGGCTCTTCACTTTCCGGGTTTAGATTATCGGAAGAAGCTGTCTGATTGTCTTTTCTGTTTTTATTTGCCTTAGGTACGTCAAGCATATTTATTGCAGTCATTATAAGAAGGACAGAAGTAAGGGCAGCAATCAGAAACACTGACAAACTTATTAAGTTATTTTTTATATTTATATTTTTTCTATAATTTGTAGTCATACATACTATTATAAAAGATTTCAGGTTATTTGTACACCCGGATAGTTATAAAAAGCTGCGTGAAAAGGCCAATATTCTCTTATGTGTTCTTAAGCAAAAAGTGACTTAAATTCCTATTTCCATATCTTCATATTTATTTTCCTTGCGCCGAGTGAGTTGATTCTGCCGAATTTTTCAACAATCTCAAGTCCTTTTTGTCCTTTCAGAAATACTATATCCCCGGGACTGACAAATTTATTCCAATACTTCTTGAACACCAGTGCCTTTTCCTTTGTTGAGAATACATCAGGAAGAGGATGGTAGCATGCCAGCATCGGGGGATACTTGTCAATTCCAAACCTTAGAGTATAGGCAAACCTCGCCAGGTTCTTTTCTGGAACAAACACCTCAAACCTTTGTATTGCATACCTTTGATCTTCTATTGGCGAAAAAACCCGGTATATAGCGGTAGAGAATATATCTGAATCCTCGTCTCCCGAATCCAGATAAACCCTGATAGTCCCATCGGAACGCTCAGTTACAATTATGCTGTCTTCAGTTGCTTTACTGCTTATGAACCCGCACTCAATAAGTGCGTTCAGGGTGCATCTTGCAATATCCTTTACAGAGGATTTGACAGTCAATTGAAAGAAATTGTCTTTCCCATAAGTCCACATGTCTATTACCCCCTCATACAACTTAAATCCCATAAATGCAGAAACCCCAAATAACGGCACGGAAGCCGGCAGAATAGTCACAGCAGCAGTACTGGCCGCAGTTGCAGATAAAACAATTCCCATAAGCTTAATCAAATTAGCCTTGATTTTATTTTTAAGAGCATGCTTCTCATCTGTAATCAAGCTGCCAGCCTTCATTTTTATCGGCTTTAAGAGTTTTATCTCACTGCATACAAGCTCAATGTTGTCAAAAGGTTCTCCGATTTTCCAAAGCTCATAGGCCTTCTTTCTGTTTCTTGCAGCATACAGCATTTTTTCATTAATAGATTTCATATCCTGAGCTGTGAGCTCACGGTCACACAAGGACAATGACGGGTCAATATGGTTAATTCCCATCTGTATCTCACCATCGTCACATATTCCATAAAACTGATTATGTTTTCTGTAGAGCCTGTTAAGATCGTTATAGCCTTTCTCCATACCCGGTGCCATACATATGACATCCCAATTGTTCGATATTTTTTCAGGGTCTTCAGGTGATTTCCTGATGCTTCTTCCCCTGAGCTGGTTAACCGTAGCAAACGTTGTAACAACCGATAAATCTATCAGTGTATTCAGATTCAAACTATCCCAGCCCTCGCTGATAAGTCCCCTTGTTCCAATGATACATTTTGTAACACCTTGCTCAAAAAGGCAAGTTGTCATCAATACAGCCGTTTTTGTGCTCCAGTCGCTTCCCGAGCCTTCTATCGAAACAAATCTATCCGACTCGACAGTCTTGATTGACAGATCAATACTGTATCCCTGACTTTTTGCCCATTCCAGCCCTAACCTCACATATTTTTCTGCAAGATCATCATCGCAAATCAGGTTCTTTCCAGTAACCATAACCGGATCAAGTCTATCAGTAACCGGATCTTTGGTAAGTATCTTCATTACACTTACAGCACCACCGCATTCATCATCAATAATGCTCTCAACCTTCTTCAACGACAATGCGTTTGAAACCTCGAAATCGGTAATAATCGCAGCTCTTATTCTATCTCCAAGCTCCTCCATCTCCACACTCAGTATTTCCTTTACCGCTTCAAGCTTGCTTCTGCTATATGCCAATACCCTGTCAAGGGGCGAACTGTGTGCCCTGATACCTTGCTCTGTCAGTAAAAATCCAAGGCTTCTTAAGGCGTCCTTGATATCTGTCAATAAGTCTTTGTCCTTTTGATCGGAACTCAGCTTAAGGTGATTGAGCGCATAATCTTCAATAAGGCATACCCAGTCTTCCAGTGACATTTGCTGGTACATGTCATCAGTTATTGTAATATCCCAGGGGATTTTATATTCGTTATGAAGCAGGAACTTTACTCCAGCTGCCGCAAGGTTTGGTTTTGAATTAATAAACTTCGTCCAATCCTGTGTTTCACCCGACACAAGCTTTCTGTCAACTATCCTTAGAATTACCCAGAAATAAAAACCGCTGTTTTGTTGACTGAATTCATCAAGCAAAAGCTTGAACTTCTGGTGGCAATTATTTATATACTCAAGCTCCTTTTCGGCTGGCAGACAAAAATAAACAAGATCCTGAAAAGGTGCAAGCATACCTTCTTTTATTACAGCAGGTGTCGGGATCTGATAGTCAATTTCTCCAAGAAGGTCTGTGTAATACTCAAGCTTCTCCTTTTCAGCATCTGCAGGAGGAGTTGCTGTAAGGCCAATTATGCTTAAAGCACCAATTTCTGTGATAATCTCCTTCATGACAAGTGCCCAATAGCTCTGCAGATGATGGCATTCATCAAATACAACAGTTTTTATATTGCACTTGACTATTTTTTTAATCAACTTAGTTGTGTTTGGATGCAATACCTTCGAAAGATCACATTCTGCTTCGTTAAGATAACTTTGCCTGAGCTTTTTGCTGAATTTTGAAATTTCTTCCCTGTAAGCCGAAGGGTTGGTCTCTTTCATCCTTAGAATCCTTAACAGTGCTTCCTCAATACTCACAGCTTGGCTTTTACTGACAGTTTCAGCCCACAGGTTTTCCGACATTCTTAATAAAGCCTCATCATCCCCGCAAGGTACGCTTAGCATCTGATAGGTAAAAACATTACAGGACTTCAAGTCGTCAGTTGTAGTATTTATTTCCTTTACAAGTTCATCCTGACTGCCTTTAGGTAAAAACATTCTGAATTTTTCTACCCACTGGCCTTGAATAGTAGTATTCGGGCATATAATAAGCGTCGGAGCAGCAAGTCTTCTTGCCATTTCCATACCTATGATGGTCTTACCCGAACCCGGAGGAGCAACTAAATGGAACCTGAAGGTTTTGCTTTTATTCCGTTTTATTTTTTCCTCAAATTTTTGAAGTATTATTTGCTGGTGCTTCAAAAACTCATATTGAAACTTAAGGCTCGAAAATACGCTCATATTACCTGATTAAACCTTTCATACTATCACACTAATATTACCGGTCAATATTTATAAGTGATAATCCGCAGGGTGGACATTCCTTATCTTTTGGTGAAACTCTTTCACTGCATGCCGGGCTTTCATGTATTGACATATCGAGAGTATCATAAATCTGTTTATCCTCAGGTTTACAATCGGGAGAATGCTTGCTCAGAATTCTTCTTATCTCCCTGACATTTTCAGCAGTTTCAGAGTTGTCGACTGCCAATTTGACAACAAAATACATTACCAC
>JAAZCB010001147.1 GCA_012513545.1 Clostridiaceae bacterium | reverse complement strand
TGTTTGTTGGTCTAATTTTAATTTTCTCACCAATTATCAATTCATTCATATTCTATATTCTTGTTAAGTGCGGTTATCTGCATTTACCCACAACTAATATATATATAAGTTTTATTGGTTTATCATTCCAAAATTGGCAATAAAGCCCAAATCTATACCCCTAAACCATAAACTCATACTATGCAGTACCATCCTTATGCTTTTATACTGTGATCCCAGTACAAGTTAAAAAATAACCTTCATCCGGCAATACATGGTTTGGAGTTTGCCGATGTACCTGCAAAATTACCAATAACGCCCGTAACATAACCGAGGTCGTCAGTATGAACTCGACGCAGCCTGCCATGACTGCCGACAGGCAGGTAAGTCAAATCTGCGCGAGCGGGGCTTTAATAAAAGCTCGTTTCACCCAAATCAGAAGACAAAAAAAACTGCTTCTTAATGAAGCAGTTTTAATTATTGCTATTTAGAATTATTATCTGATCATAAGCTTAGCTACTTTGTTGCCAACCTTGACATAGTAAAATCCGGAATTCAATGAACTTATGTCAAGTAATCTATTATTAAGAGAAGTTGCAAGCTTTAATTGACCAACAGTATTGTATATTTCAACCGCACTGTTTTCCCCGATATCTGTGGAAAACCTTATCAATTCACTGCTATTTGCAGGATTCGGGAAGCACATCGATTTGTTTGTTTTGACTGTAGAAGCATCAATAACTGAAGTCGTCCCTCCATCTATGCCGGTGAGAAGAATATTATCCCAATATAACTCCGTTTCGGCAGTATTATTCTGCAAATCCAACTGATATATTGTATCCATAGTTTCAAAGGCAGCATCGGTAAGATCAACTTCAAAGTGAAGCCATGCTCCATCAGTTGTGGTCGGATAGAAAGGTACATTTAAATCTGCTCCCTCGCCTGTTCTGCCATGAACATTTACAATAAAATCTACGGCTCCCGTAGCATTGTAGACATCAAATGAATACATGACATAATTTTCCCTTATAAAAGAAAGATCATGCATAGACATCCCCTGATATTGGTTAATCGTAATATTCTGCAGAACTTTGGATGAAGTATTGGGACTAACTTCAAGCGGATTATCAACAATCTCGTATGATTCTCCATAAAGAATCCAATCATTTGTAACTCCATCCTCAAAATCCCCTAAATTGACATCTTCAGCTTTCATAAAAGCCGATACAAATAGTGCAAGAGCTAAAAAAAGTAATGTTTTTTTCATAATAAGGTCATTTAAATTAATAAATAGATATTTAGGTTAATAAATCAGTAAAATAAATTTCTATCTATAGCAAAATTTGCATTCAAACTGCCCTTAAATTAAGGCAAGTTAACAAAATTATATAAAGTAGAAATAAATCTGACCTGGATTTCCGAAAAAACGTATATTATTAATTATAAATGCAGTAGTTCCAATGTGTTAGTTTGTATGGCTCGTAAAACCCCTATGGTGTATTACCAATTGTTGACACCTGGGCGATTTTTAGGCTCTATTATTTACTATATTTTTTAGCCTTTAAAATAGTAGGCATATTCCATTCATTTTCGCTCGATTTCAAACCATATACAAAATGGATGTCGTTGCCGGAAGCCTGTACCGCACTTGTATTCCCGTGATAGGATGTTTCGCTAAAGTCATCGTTTACCTTTTTCCAGGAAGTACCATCATACACCAAAACAGCAAGGCTTATATCGTCAACATTTTGGGCAGTGGCAATACATGAAATTATAATATTTCCTGACGCATCGGTGGTTATGGATTTAGGACTGCCATACAGCGTACCGACACTTTCATAAAGGTTAGTAGCATTGCTTGACGATTCAACTTTACAAACACTACCCATTCCGTATCCTTCAATAAAATAAAGGGTACCATTTAAAAGAACAATATCGAAATCCATAGCATTATCTTTTGACCATTCCAGGTCGCTTACCCACGATGTGCCGTTTAAGTGCTTTATATGAAGCTTACATGAAGATGAGCCCGATACATGTTCTTCGTACCAGATATACAGAGTACCATTTATATTCTTCAGTTTTGTGTTGGTATTAGATCCTGTTGCTACATCGCTGCCAACCTGTTCCCATGTAGTCCCGTTATATTTAAACACTTTTATATCATCACCTTGTTCTATTGTAAGGTACAATTCGTTGTTTAAAACAGCTATGTCGAGATAGTTGGGCTCGGAAGTACCCCATAGCAACGATGTTGCCATGTTTGCCGACCAACTTCCATCATTTTTATACACATAAATAGTATCAGGGCTTAATGCAGCCAAATATAGTGTACCTGATGATACGTCAAAATCAAATTCATCTATGAGGTTATCGGCAAGCAATTCGGCGGGCATTGTGCCCCCGGCATTTTCCCACGATGAACCGGAATTTTTCATCAGCACTGGTTTTCCTGTTGTCAGTGTGGAGGAATAACCATCGAGGTAGCCTATATAGACTGTTGAGCCATCCAGACAATGAATAACCATATTTTTAGCGCCTGATGAGGAACTGTTTATTTCGTTGTAATTGGCAACAGTATAATTAACCGTACTTAACTGGCCACCGGAATCTTCGTCAATTTCATCTTCATCAATAACTGCCGATTCATGCTCATATATGCCACTACCATAGCCTAATGCATACCAACCATCATCACCATATTCCCCCCTGGAATAGGTATATGAAATCTTCAGTTGATATTGATATGGAGGGTCTTCCTTATCTTCATTACATGAGAAAGTAAGAACGGTATCCATGTTATAAATATCTTCCGAAATTATTCTGTCGAAATACGAACCTGATGAACCTTGACGATATACTTCGATATTCCTGCTTGTTAGATTATACAATGGATCGGGAAGAGGGTCCTTTAAGGTAACAGTACAAGTGCCATCTTCATACTTCACCTTAGTCAGATGAGGAGAAGGTTTATAGGAATATCCTGTAACCGCTTCACACCATACCCCTTGTCCGTCTTCATTATCTGCCCTGGCGCGGTACTCGTATTCCACGCCGGCAATAAGTTTATGGTCATCATTTGAATAGTAATCATCATAAGCATTAATTTGTAATCCGGCTATTGTTTCCCATGTATTGGTTTCGGGATTTTTTCGTTGAAATTCATAATTCTGCGCACCTGATAAAGGTTCAACAGCAATGCGTACAACGCCTATATATGTTCCTTTTGACGCTGTAAAACTGGAGATAGTGAGAACTTTATCCTTTTTACATGCCTGAAAAACAACCGTTGTTAAGATAACAACCCAAATAAACAAACCATTTTTCATGACAATAAAATTTTTATTGTTCAACTATTTCTACCCTGCGGTTTTTTGCCTTACCTTCTGTTGAAGTATTGCTTGTTACAGGGGCTAAGGAAGAAACTCCATGAGCGCTTAATTGTTCCTGGGCTACAGCGTGTTTTGTTATTAGCTCATTCATCACAGCTTTTGCCCTGTTTTCAGATAAGGTTTTATTTTCAGCAAAGTTTCCAACATTATCGGTATGCCCGACTATATAAAATTTTTTAGCCGGATTTGCCTTCATGAATTCCGCAATGTTTTTCAAGGCAGCGTCTGATTCGGGTTTGATATCCGATTTCCCTGTTTCAAAAAGAATATCGTAAACAGCAAAATGTCCTTCGGATTGAATTCCTTTCGAAATATTTTCGGCAGTTACCATTCCTGTCTCAACAGCCTCAACCTCAACAACATCCTGGGTAATCAGCGTGTAGTTATCGTCAACCACCGTATAAATAATGGCATAAATATCTTTACCTTCTTTATTTCCCTTTGCAGCAATAAACGAGTGGTTGTTTTTCCATATTGGCAATCCTATTCCCATCCCAAATTTTGCATTATTCAAACCATTGTAATATCCACCCGATGCATAATACTTGTCGCCCCAGGTATGTGGCCTGTCGGATACACCAAGCTCTTCATTGGCTATTGAAATCAAAACCGTGAAACCAGCATTTTTAAAAGCTGTTTTATAATTTTGCAAAACATATTCTGAATTATTATCGACAGAGGTAGTGTATTGAATACGTGTAACCTTTCCTTCCAAATTTTTTGGATTTTCCCAATCAATAGTTCCTTTTTCGTTAACAGGTAGTTTATAAGTTCCCCATTTCGTTTCTTTATAAAACTCAATTACTGCTTTATCGAAACGACTGATTAATGGATGATCCTTACTGTTTTCAATATCTGTTACTCGTTGAGCGAACGAATTCATTGAAAACGAAACAGTGATAAGAATAAATAAAATTCCAGATTTGGTTTTCATAATTTCTCGTTTTAATTTATTATAAAATTAATATTTTTTCATACTGAATCAAAATAGCACATACAGTGTTGTCTTTTCGCCTTGTATTCAACGGATGGCGATATGAAACGTACCGGATTGCGGGGCTGTGTCACTATCCACCGTTACAAAAGCTTGAGGCTGGACGAAAAGCCCGAAAACCCAATGAGACCAGCATGTTTTATAACTGCGTGTTATGGAGCATCATTCATTATACCTGTCAATTGCTATTCTTAAATTTTTTGGTTTAGAAAATCCAATAAAATAACTTACCCAGAAACAACCTGCACCAACACCAATCGCAACTATATTTCCAAATACATTAGGTTCTGTCTGAGAATCACTACCATCCCAATCTTTAGTTTTATTTATTAATGTTGCGAATCCCGCTATTAATGTTGCACCTCCCACGATGTATAAAACAGTCTGGGCATCTCTGGTTGTTTTATACTTGTTTAAATAAATCATGCTTTCTGGATTATCTGATAAATCCAAACTCAAATTTTGATAATTTGCCTTTTTTAAGTCACCAAATTCTTTATTGTAATAATTCTTAATGTTTCTAGTTGCCATTCCACCAGAATACATCCCAGTTGAAGGATTAAAGTGTCCTGGATTATATGTTGTTGTTTCTTTTTCATAAAGATTTATTTTCCCTTTTCTAATCCTCTCAGTAAAAGAAGATGTGCCGGAAAAACTAACAGTTTTTGTATTCGCATAAAATCCCGTTTCATTTCGATAAAATTTAACTAGATCTGGCTGTATCTTTTTAGAGTCAACTAAAAAATGAGTATTCCCAAAAAATGGTGTTTCATACTCAATAATTCGTCCATAAACTACTGAATCTGAAAAGAAATATATAAAATGCTTATTTTCATCAACTTGCCCAGAAATAAAACTTATATTCCAAAGTGTCAAAAATGTTAATAGTGTTATTCCTTTCATGTAATTAATTATTTTAATCATTATTATTTGTTATCATAAAATTTTTATTCAAGCTTTTTTCAATCCTTTTTACAGAATATAGATTCGTTGTTCTGATGCCCCATAATTCCTTTATATATGCATCCTCCCCCCATCTATACATCCAATATACAAAAAAATGCTTTACAGCCAATAAATTAGCCGTTTTTAAGCGTTTATAACGGATGGAAGATGTGTACTTTATACCCGGGCCTTGATCGTTTTTCTATCCTAACGGGTTGGCAACATGGCATGTGGCGGTTCGCTGAGTGCGCCACTATCCATTGGGAGAAAAGTTTGATGCAGGTTATAATGTTCTGATTTCTTACTTTCTATCAATTTGCCGCTTAATTTTTGTGGTCAAAAATTTGCTTTTATCTTAGAAGAGTGTTGGACAACGTTATTTTTTCTTTTATTATTTTTGTCAATTATTACAAAAAGCATCATCAAAAATGAAGCTATCAGAGCCATTCGCGTAACCGCTTCGGGAGCCTACGCTAAAGCTTCAGCGACAGGGTACGGAGCGAAGTCAGGTTACACCGACTTTTTTTACGAACTACAAACACCCGAAAATCCCTGAACCGACCGAAGGGAGCTCAGTGAAGCTAAGCCCGTATGCACTATACCATGTATTGCCACCAGTATTTATTTTTGTTATGACCCGATTTTTCCATATCTGTCAAATTTACTAAAGAGTAAAATATATTTTCTTTCTCCTTTTATAATCGGGTAATACAGTTTGTAATTATTTTTCTCAGACCAAAAATAGTAATCAGATTTCTCAGTCTCAAATACTTCTTTAAGATACTCACAATCATTTTTGTCACATGGATAAAATGAAAAATCAAACATTTCTTTTTTCAAGTCTGATTTATTCATGTAAGGAGTAATTTTTAAATAGGTCAATTGCTCTTTATAATAATCACTTGTTATCAGAATAATGCTTGGAAATTCTTGCTTTTGCTCGCCCAAAAATTTTAAAATATCCGGAATCTCTCCAATTAATGCTGTATCCGTAAGTGCCTTAGAAATATCTGTAATTGACTTATCATATCGAGTAATTGTCTCTTCGCACTCAGCAATCAACTTATTTTTCTCATTTTGTCGAGTCAAGAAATCTCCAAGGAATAGGAATCCCCCTATTACAAATAAAATCAGAACTACAACATAAAGGAACTTTTTATTAAAAGTACTTTTATCTGTCAGTCCACTTTTAATCTCATTTACTTTACTGTCAGCGATTATCCCAATATTCAAACTGATATTAAGAAATGCTCCGCAAATTACAATCACCATTGATGCACCAAAAAGTGTCCAAATAAAATCAGAGGTCCTATTTGCAAAAACTTTTAAGTCAAATGTATTGGAAATCAAGAATCCGAAAAAGAAAAGAGCGATTATTACAATCGTTACAACAATCACCCAAATCGAGATGTTTGCAAGTCTTGTTTTTGTCTGTAATTTCATATAGTTATCATTTTAGCAGTGAGTCTCTTAATATTGGTGGCAACTCATATATATACACATCCTCCCCCGAATTTATTCAACCTCAATATACAAAAAAATGCTTTACAGCCAGTAAGTTAGCCGTTTTTAAGCATTTGTTAACGGATGGAAGATGTGTACTTTATACCCGGGGCCTTGATCATTTCTGCTATCCTA
>JAAZCB010001146.1 GCA_012513545.1 Clostridiaceae bacterium | reverse complement strand
GTGATTTTTCCCCCTTCAGAAATTCTCGCAGCTGTCCGGCCAACATAACTATTTGCCCATGAATCATCGGGATTTTTATCCCAATTGACAGTTTCAACATTATAAATATCCCACAATGAAAGATAATATGGATTAGCCCGTTCAGTCATAGTTAGAAGGGTATTATTTCCAATTTTCAACCAGTCAAACAGTGAATAATTTATATTACTCCTGAAATTATAGCGATCAAATACATCTTTCGCCATTTTAATTGCTCCCGCCTGTGTATTATATGAACCTGATAAATAGTATGAAGTCTTTGAAGATTTTCCATCAATTGCAATATGATGCATCTGTGAAAACGCGAACTTGTTAAGGAAATATTCTGTCCAGTCAATATGTCCTCCCATATATTCCCATGAAGTAGGATCATTAGGATTTATTCTCACACCTGGTATTGATGGATCTTCAGACCTTTGTTTAGCCCATAAATAGGTTTCATCGCTGTAATTATAATTATCCCATGGTGTGTTATCGGTTGAAATCTCCTGGAGACGAATGTATATGTAGGGATCAAGAACTTTTTTTGGTAAAATTGTAGGTGTGCTCCACGATAAATTGTTGTTGTACCTTATATGAATACCTTCCTGCATTCCGGCTTTTGTAGTGATCAATACTACTCCAAAAGCTGCACGTGCACCATAAATAGCAGCAGAAGAGGCATCCTTAAGAATAGAGATGCTTTGTATATCTTCGGGAGAGAGTCTGTTTAAATCCATTGCCTCCGAAGGCACACCATCAATAAGTATCATAGGTTCACCCTCGTTTATTGATGTTATACCACGAATATTTATATCGGCAGCTTTCCCGGGTTCTCCACTGACAAAATCAATATTCAGGTTTGGAACCATGCCCTGTAATCCCTGAGAAATATTTGTTATAGGACGACTTTTTAGTTCCACTGCATTAACCTGGTCAACAGCTCCTGAAAGGTTAACCTTTTTCTGGGTTCCAAACCCAACAACTACGACTTCACTCAGTTGAGCTGCCACGTCGACTAACTCAACATCAATGAAAGTTCTCCCTCCAATATCTATTTCCTGAGTTGAGTAACCAATAAATGAGAATACAAGCGTTCCTCTTATATCTGTAACAGATAATGAATACTTTCCGTCCGAATCGGATATAGTTCCAATTCTTGTTCCCTTTAGAACAATGTTTACACCCGGCATGGGTTGTCTGGTCTGACTGTCAACAACTTTCCCGGTTATTATGGTCTGTTGCCCAGATTCAACTTTTACTTCCGTAAGATATTCCCTTGGAGACAAAATGATCTGTTTGTTAAATACCGTATAATTTACATCTGAATTGTCAAATAACTCAGAAAGGACCTGATCAATTTTTTGATCCTTGATTTTAAGATCTGTCTTTCTGTTAACATCAATCAGTTTAGTGTTATATAAGAAGCTAAATTCACTTTGTTCCTCAATCTGGAACAGGGCTTCCTTAATTGTTGTATTATTAAGGTCCAGGGTAAGTTTCGTTATTTGTGAGTATGTATTCAAAGCAAATACCTGAGATACGTTTAGCATTAACAGTAATAAAGTATTTCTCAGGATTTTAAGAATTTTAGAACAGTATATCTGTCGAAAACATACCATTCTAATTGGTGTTTTTTTCATACTTTTAGAAGTTTTTAGTGAGTAAATCTGTATTCTCTT
>JAAZCB010001145.1 GCA_012513545.1 Clostridiaceae bacterium | reverse complement strand
GAGATTATTGTATCAGTAAACAGTGTAGTTCCTCAGGGCTGTGAGATTAATAGCATAAAATATTCAGGTAAAAATTTGTTTATAGCAGGGCAGGCGGAAAATAGGACTATTGCCGCTGAGCTTGTTGCAAGGATAAGCAGACTAAACTTTTTTACCATTACCCAGGATATAAAACTTCAACCTGATGGGAAATTTGAGCTCGTAATGAAATCAGGTGCTGCTACAGGAGGTGAAGCCAAATGAAAACTGGAAAGAGTCAAGTTTTAATGCTGGTTGTTTTATCCGTAGTTTTGTATGGCTTTATTTTCTATAACTTTATTTGGTTGAAGTCTAAACCTGAGATAGAAGATATTAAAGCAAGCATTGATAAGAAAACCGAGGAATTAAATCAACTTAAAAGGGACTTTGCTAATATTGAAAACCTTAAAAGAAGTCTTAATATGAAGAAAGTGCAGAATGAGAGATTAGAAGAGTATTTGATGAGTGATGCAAATATTACTGACAGTATTGAGTATATTGACAAACTCTCAAAGCTTTTTGACAGTGATATGAGCGGAATCCAGATATCAAAACCGACGTCTCTTACTTCTACTGCTACAGGTACTCCATATTACCAGTTCGGTATTACACTGCAATCTACTTTGTCATACGACAAAATAATGGATATGGTAGATTATATTGAAGGCGGGACGCGTAAGGTTAGCATTTCAAATTTCGAAATTGCATACTCACAAAAAGGCACTGAGGAGTCTAATCAGAAAAAAGTAGCTAACGCTCCTGAAAACAATATAGATCTCAATATGACCGTCAATATATACTCCATTAGTTCTGGAAGTGCTGATAAGCTCTACCAGTACAGTACAAAGAAATTTAATACGCACAGAGAGTCGGATGGAGTTATATTTGTTCCGAAAGCAGATAGTAGTGGCGGCACGGGAAATGCTGGTACTATTGGTGGAAGACCTGCAAGTGAATATGCTGTTAATAGTGGACATTCTGCCGGTAACAGTGATATAAGGGTTGTTGTGGAATCCTTTCTAGCCGCAGGTGAGAATTTCTGGGTTTATGGCAATGGCAACGAGATGACTCCTGTCAGATACAAAACGAAAACTCCTGTTGATGTAAAGCTTACTTTTAGTGACAGTTCCTATTCGGTATATGCAAAAAACGATACTGGACTGGTTCAGGAAATTAACGGGGGAATTCAGGGGGAAGAGATTGATTTGTTTCTGAAGTCTAATTTTTTGAGTAATGTGGCAGAAGACAGGAATTTAGGTGCTAATATAAGTATAATAAATAATTCAAACAAAAGAATCATGGTAACTCTTAATGACCAACCAAAAAGAATCAGATTGAAGGATCGAAATGGTAAAGCAATTACCAGGCAGAATGAAACCGAAAAGTTATTTATTTTGTAGGTGGATGATATGATTAGGGGCATATTTAAGAGCAATAAGGGAATGAACATTTTAGAGGTAATTTTAGCTCTAGCGGTGTTAAGTATTATAGCCGTTCCTTTAATGACGACTTTTGGTAATTCTATAAGGTTAACAAAACATGTAGACAAACAAATAGATATTAATGCTTTTTCAAGACTTGCCATTGAAAGGGTAAAAGAGGCACTTGCTAATGGAACACCTTTACCTGATGAAGCTGGAAATGAAGGAATCGGATTTGAGGTCAAGCTAAGTGATCTTATTACATCAGTTGATAATAACACTTTAATCCCTCCAGACCAACTTCAATCGACAAATAAAATAGGTATTAAGGATTCCTACGGCGAACTTATTGAGGATTATTATGTAGTAGTAAGTTACTGCAAAAATTATCATGACACAGTTTATAAGATACGTTATATAACGATTGAAATCAAAGACGCAGATAATGGAGCGAATGCTAATATGATAAAACTTGCTGTAGATTCGATAAGTTTTGCTGATTAATTATATTTTTTACTGATTATCAGATTTCAGGGGTGGTGATGAAATGTATAAGCTCTTAAGACAGAAGAGGGGCGCAACTTTAGTAGTTGTTTTGATTGTAGCAACTGTTTTGACTGTTTTAAGTCTTATTTTAGTTAAAGCAGCACTTAGCCAGCTTGTTTTAACACAACGAGACAGGCATATAGACTATACATATTATGCTAATCATTCTGCTATTGATGTATGCTTTAAATATATTTCCGGATTAAAAGATATTGGCAAGACTAATTTAGCTGCTGTAGATGTAAGCGATCCTATTTT
>JAAZCB010001144.1 GCA_012513545.1 Clostridiaceae bacterium | reverse complement strand
GCAATCTATCAGGGAAAAACAATTTGTCGCTCTACAAATCGGTAAAAGACTTGTAGTTCCTAAACCTGCCTTCGAAAAGTGGATGGAAAATCCATTTTATTACGAAAGGAATTGATAAAGCAATGAAAGAAAACAAAAAGCCAAAAAGAGAAAACGGCGAAGGAACAATAACACAACTTCCTAATGGGACCTATATGGGCAAAATACAAATAGATGGTATCAGAAAGTCTGTATACGGTAAATCAAAGCCTGAGGTGATTAGGAAAATCCAGCAACTGTCCGTGAACTCCTTAAAAGGACTAAAAGAATCATCATCAATGAAGCTGGAGAATTGGTTGCTATTCTGGCTTGAGAATTACAAAAAACTAAAACTTAAGCCCAAAACTTATGAAGTATATGAAACTCAATCAAAATATCATATACTGCCTTCTTTAGGCGATATTAAGCTTAAAGATTTAAACTCACTGCAAATACAAAAATACATAAATAAAAAGGCTGAAACATTGTCATCAGCTACTGTAAGGAAGCAATATAACATTCTCAAGTCCTGCTTGGAAAAAGCTGTCGCAAATGAAATGATTAATAAGAACCCATGTAATCACATAGAGCTTCCAGCTTTAAATCAAAAGGAAATCAAAGCCTTTACTCAAGAAGAAGAAAAAAAGTTTCTTGAATTTGCAAAACACGATCCTCTTTATCCGTTATTTATCGTAGCTCTTGATACAGGCATAAGACTTGGCGAATTATTGGCACTTACATGGAGTGATATAGATTTTAAATCAGCAGAAATAAGAGTAAACAAAAACCTTATCTTTGTGAGGAATTATGAAGGTAAAACCAAAAACAAAAATATACTTAAAGTTCAGGATACTCCAAAATCAAAATCCAGCAACAGAACAGTTCCGCTTACTACAAGATCATTATATCTTTTGCAGAAGCTTAAGTCAGACAGAATCCTGGTATTTTGCACAAAAACAAATAATTATCTTAGTCCAAGAAATGTAGAGAGATCCTTTGTAAGAATTGCAGGTAAGGCTGGTATTAATGATTGTAATTTCCACTCATTGCGTCACACATATGCAACGAGACTGTTTGAACTTGGAGTTCCCCTTAACGTAGTATCGAAACTGCTTGGTCATTCAAAAACATCTATAACTTCAGACATTTATATAAGCGTTATACCACAATTAAAAACAGATGCCGTTAAAGTATTGGATTCACTGCATCATAGCACTTTAAACCACAACCCATTTACAACCCATTCGCAACCCATCGAAGATAATTTTAGCTATTTTTAGACCGTTTTTAACACCAATAATTGTAAATTTAGTACCAAGCAATGGTAAGTTCAAAGAAATGCAAAAACCCTTGAAGCACTGACTAATCAACGTCTCAAGGGTCTTTCCCGTGGAGCCCTCAATCGGAATCGAACCGATGACCTCATCCTTACCATGGATGCGCTCTGCCGACTGAGCTATGAGGGCATATATAAATTTTCGTCTGGAGCGGGTGATGGGAATCGAACCCACGCAGTCAGCTTGGGAAGCTGATATTCTACCATTGAATTACACCCGCTTATTACTCGTTTTTCAAGAGCAAAAGAATTATACCACTTACAAATCGAATAGTCCAGCTAAAAAAAGCTCAATAAATCAAATTATGATTTGTTTTCTTCGAGATATTTCTCAAGCTTTCTTTTTACTCTTTGTAGTGCGTTATCAATTGATTTAACATGCCTGTCCAATTCACTGGCAATTTCCTGGTAAGACCTGCCTTGAAGATATAGGGATAAAACCTCACACTCAAGGCTGCTTAATATTTCTCCCATCTTCGCTTCAATACCTGAAAATTCTTCCCTGTTTATAACCATCTCTTCAGGATCATTGACACTGTCCTCACTTATAATATCCATAAGTGTGCGATCCGATTCTTCATCGAATATGGGCCTGTTAAGCGAAACATAGGAATTAAGCGGTATGTGTTTTTGCCTTGTAGCAGTTTTTATTGCAGTAATAATCTGTCGTGTAATGCAAAGCTCTGCAAAAGCACGAAAAGACGAGAGTTTGTCCTCCCTGAAGTCCCTGATAGCCTTATAGAGACCTATCATCCCCTCCTGGATTATGTCCTCCCTGTCAGCACCAATAAGAAAATACGTCCTTGCTTTCGCACGAACAAAGCCTTTATACTTGTTGATTAAATACTCGAGGGCTCTGCTGCTACCAGCTCTGCTATCTTCAATTATTTCTTCATCATGCATTGTACTAAATACCTTCATTGCTTCAGCCTGCTGTACATTTGAATTCAAAATAATGCCCCCTTCTTGTGTATGTATAAAAATCACTGCTACTTTGAGATCAGATATTCAGAATAGAGTTTAAATACAACAACAAGTAAAACTACCCCATAAGGGAGACAATCAACAGGTCGGAGTCGCAAAATGCAGACAGACCCATAACAATTTTAATAAAAATAGTTATCGCTGTCAAGTAAATATTTGCCTTTACGCTAGCCACAATGCCAACTTTACCGACCCCTCCTCATTTTTTCCAACCTCTTAAGAAGTTCGTCATTAATATTTGACATTATTGTGTTTGACCTGTCAACCCGTTCTTTGTGCTGTATTTTCTGCTTAGTCTTCTTTATTGTATCCTCGATATCCTCCCAAAATTCCCTCGGAGACACCCTTATTCCCCCGTTGCTCATTACTATCGTCTGTTCAAGGTAGTCCGAGGTTACAACTCTTACAATGTTTTCGCGTGCTTTCTCATATACAAATCTCTCAATATAGTTATCGGCAGTTTGACTTTCTTTCGTATAGATAATTTGCAAATTATCAAATTTTTCTTTCTTCTTTTGCCCTTTTTTTACCATATGGGCATCAAATACAACAATAATATTTATTTTTTTATAGCCCTGGTAGTTTGAGAGAATGTTCAGAAGCCTATCCCGGCAGTCCTCCAAAGACTCGGTATCAAGCTTGAAAACATTACTCCAAGCGTTTATTACATTATAACCATCCACCAGCAAATACTCCATAACCACTCTACCAGGCAATAAATAAAACCCGACCTCTACTTTCCTCTTTGTCTGGAAATTTCATACATAACTATAGCTCCTGCAACAGCTGCATTTAGTGACGATATCTTTCCCTTCATGGGAATATTTACGACAATATCGCAGCTTTCAGTCACCAGCTTGCCCATACCTTCTCCTTCACTTCCTATAACAAGTGCTACAGCGCCCTTTAGATCTGTCTCATAAAAAGGTTCCCGCCCCGAATGGTCCGTACCTATAACCCAAACATTATTTTTCTTCAAAAATTCTATGGTCTGTACAATATTTGTAACCCGCGCTACCGGAACATACTCCACAGCTCCTGCTGATGCCTTTGAAACAACAGAGTTAAGACCGGCTGCACGTCTCTTGGGAATAATCACACCATGTGCCCCCACTGCGTCCGCTGTCCTTAAAATAGAGCCAAGATTTTGCGGGTCTGTTATACTGTCAAGAATAATGATAAACGGGGACTCTCCCTTTGACACTGCTGACTCCAGAATATCCTCAACCTCAACATAATCCTTTACAGAAACATATGCAATAACACCCTGATGGGCATGAGTTAATGAGACTTTGTCAAGGTTTGACCTGTCGGTTTCCTGTACAACTATACCCTTCTCCCTTGCCATTGCTATCAATTGCCTTATGGAGCCTTCCTTGTCTCCTTTTGAAACCACAATCTTATTAATAGTCCTGTCCGACTTCAAGGCCTCAAGTACCGGATTTCTTCCTTCGAGTCTGTCCAGGTCCTCAGCAGCTTCTTCAGCCTCATATCTCCTAATCTGCCCTTGAGGTTTTATAAACGATGCTTTAGGCTTACTCTCGCGAACATCAGGTTTTTTGTCCACAGCAAATGGTTTTTTATCTTTTTCTTTTTGATATTGTCTTTTCCTGTCAACTGTCATATTTAATCATCACTTTCGTTAATTATTCATTAAATATATTATTAATTAAAAAAAAACAAAAAATTCAGAAGACCTTATAAGCCTTCTGAAACAGCCAATTTAAGTATAGCCATCAATCGATCGTATTCCTTGTTAAGATACAGGTAGCCTATAAGCGATTCAAATCCTGTAGCATACTTATATTCAGTTACATCTGCATTTTTCGGAATTGTACCCGATTTCGCATTTCTTCCTCTTCTGACAATATCATGCTCTTCCGGGGTTAAAAAGTCCATTATCCTGTGAATAATATCTGACTGTGCCTTAGCCTTAACATAATTAATCGATCGTTTATGAAGCATATGTACAGGAGCATTTCCCGCACTTATAAGAAGTGTTCTTATAAAAACCTCATAAACAGCATCCCCCATGTATGCAAGTACCAATGGAGACAGGCTGTTAACCTTATTCACATCAAATTCAAACTCACTCAAAAAACTGGAATATATCTCTTCAAACATTAAACCTACCTAAAAATATGCTAATTATTATTTTATTTTGTATTATACAATACCCATCATTCCAAAGTAAATATCAAATATATCTTTCAGATACATATTTTTCTGTCACAAAGCAACACTAAATGTCCTTACGTACTATTTTTACGCCCTGCGGAGTATCCTCAAGCGTGATGCCCATGTCTTTGAGCTTATCCCTTATTTCGTCAGCCAACTTCCAATCCTTGTCTTTTCTTGCCTGCTGTCTCTTATCAACAAGTTCCTGTATTTCACTGTCTATACTTTTATTTCTCTGTTTGCAAGCAATCCCCAATACTCCTCCGAGTTCTTTTATCAAACTTTGCGAAAACTCGATTATTTGTCTGGAAAAGCCCGAGCTGCCCAGGAATTTCAGATTCACTTCCCTTACAATATCAAAAACAGCTGCAATGGCATCGGCAGTGTTAAGGTCATCTTCCATGGCGTTTATAAACTTATCTTTAAGTTCAATAAGGTTTTCCT
>JAAZCB010001143.1 GCA_012513545.1 Clostridiaceae bacterium | reverse complement strand
TAGTAATAGAAGATTCTGCTCAGGCACATGGGGCGATTTATAAAGGGAAAAAAGCGGGAGCGTTTGGTAATGCAAGTGGTTTTAGTTTTTATCCTGGTAAAAATCTCGGTGCTTTAGGTGATGCCGGAGCTGTAACAACTGATGATGATAGATTGGCAGAAGTGTTGAGATCAATACGTAATTACGGCAGTTATAAAAAATATGAGAATCAGTATAAGGGTATAAATAGCCGTCTTGATGAATTGCAAGCCACATTTTTAAGGGTTAAGTTAAAATATCTCGATAGAGATAACGAAAATAGAAGAAATGTTGCATATTATTATTTAAATAATATTAAAAATCCAAAAATTATCTTGCCTAAAGTTAAAGATGTTTTTTCTCACGTCTGGCATTTGTTTGTTGTTAGGTGTAAAGAACGAAACAAATTCATGGAATATTTAAGTAAAAACGATATCCAAACGCTTGTTCACTATCCTATACCTCCTCATAAGCAAATGGCTTATTTGGAATGGAATAAGAATGACCTGCCAATAACTGAATTGATTCATCGGGAGGTTGTTAGTTTACCAATAAGTCCTGTTATCGATAGTGATGAAACAGATAAAATAGTGGACGTCATAAATAAATATGAATAAATTATTACTAAAAATAAGAAATAAATTAATGTTTTTATTTCGTAATTATGTATTTCAATACCCCCGTGTAATTAAGTATAAGATACTCTCTGATTGTAAGTCAGTTTTAGGTAAACCAGTATTGTATCAACCCCTACTGTTGACCGGCAAAGGTAAGATTATTTTTGGTGAAAATGTTAAAATTGGTGTTGCTCAGTCGCCATATTATTATTCAACTTATTGCTATTTTGATTCAAGAAAGCCTGAGTCGTTAATTGAAGTTGGATCTAACTGTTGGGTTAATAATAATTTGACAGTTATTAGCGATGGCGCTGGTGTCTCAATAGGAAAGAATACCATTATTGGCACCAATGTCACTATTGTTGATAGTGATTTCCATAAAATATCATCTGATAGAAGAGTGCCTGGTGGTAACGGTTGCAAGATGGCTAAAGTTGTAATCGGTGAAAATGTTTGGATTGGAAATTGTGTAACTGTTTTAAAAGGTGTTTCAATTGGAAATAATAGTGTTGTCGCAGCTTCCGCTGTTGTAACTTCTTCTGTGCCAGACAGTTCAGTTGTAGCTGGTAATCCCGCTAAGCTAATCAAATCTTGTGATTAAATATTATAATAAATTATCACCTCGTAAAAAGTTGTTCTTTGAGAACTTCTTCATTTACGGGTTTGCGCGTATAGCTAGTAAAATTGTTCCTATTGTTGCTTTGCCAATTGTAACAAGACTCGTGCCAGACACATCTGTTTTTGGAGCATTTGATTTGCTTAATACAATTGTTTCGCTTGGCACAGCAATAGCGATACTTGGAACTCACGACTCTATGTTTCGATTGTTTTTTGAAAGTGAAGATCTGAATTATAGACAACAAATATGCTCCACTGCATTTTTTATGACATTGTCTTCCGGAGTGATTTTGTTTTTATTTATTGTGTTAATAAGAAATTTTATATCAGATATTCTTTTCTCATCCGTAGCCTATGGTCCATATATTATTCTGGTTAGCTCCGAAGTTTTTTTTGGAGCTGTGTTATCGCCTGTTGCGACTCCTACAAGGATGCAGAATAAAAGAAAAATTGTTATCATGATGAGTTTACTTGTTCCAGCTGTTACGTACTCATTTTCAATTCCTATCATTATGTTTGTTGATCCATTATTTGGTCTAATATGTGGAACTTTGGCATCAAATATATGTTCAATAATAATATATTTTACTTTGAACAAAAAATGGTTCTCATTTAATTATTTTCAACCTAAAATGATATATCCACTGTTTTATATAGGCTTGCCACTTGTTCCTACATTTCTGATTTATTGGGCGTATAAAACAGCTGATAGACTAATGATTAATAAGCTGATTGGTATTGAGTATAATGGCATTTATGCCGTTGGGGCTAGGGTAGCCTCTGTTAGCCAGTTTATATACACGGCATTTGCAGGAGGTTGGTCATATTTTGCATTTTCTACAATGAAAGATGGAGATCAAGTTAGGATGCTTTCAAAGATATTTGAACGATTATTATTTGTTTCGATTTTTTCAACTGGATTAGCTGTTTTATCAGCGCAATATATTTTTCGTTTGTTTTTTAAAGGGGGATATGAAGATGGATATGTGGTTTCTCCTTACTTGTTTTTGGCTCCATTGTTGCTTATGCTGTTTCAGACTCTTGGAACTCAATTTTTGATAATAAAGAAAACTTGGGTTGTTACATTAACATTACTGCTTGGGGCGCTCTCTAATATAGCATTAAATTATTATTTAATTCCAGTTCTTAAAATCGAAGGTGCTGGAATATCTACCTTGTTTGGTTATATGTTGTCCGTCTTCATAATTGCAGTGGTTGCGTTGAAAGTTGGGTTGTTGAAAGTAAGTGGAAGGGTTGTTATCTTTTTGTGTATGTTTTTGATATCATGGGTTTTGCTCAGAGTTCAAGGTCTTCAGCAATATTATCTTCTTCCCGTAACTGTCTGTTGTTTTGCCTGTTTATATTATAAAGATATTTGCACGTACGTTCAAAGGTTCTTGAGATGATTAATACGTTGCCATTAATAAGTGTCATAGTTCCTAGTTATAACCATAGATTGTATGTTCAGAAAACTATTGAAAGCATAGTAAATCAAACATATAAAAAATTTGAATTGATTGTTATTGATGATGGTTCAACAGATGGTTCGTCTTCTTTGTTGAGAGATTTACAGAAGAAGTATAATTTCCAATTGATATGTAGGGAAAATAAAGGTTTGCCATATACATTGAATGAAGGAATTCTGATGGCAAGGGGAGGATATGTTGCATTTTGTGCGTCTGATGACTTTTGGTTTCGAGATAAGCTAGAGAAACAGGTTGACTGTATTGTAAAAAATCCAAAAGTGCATGTTGTTTTCGGAAATATAATGAGGGTTAATTCTGATGGTGATTTATTATTTAACAGAATTCTTCCTGAGGCAAGTTATGATTTCAATTCAATTATCTGTGGACGTGCTGTATTGCCGGCCATGACGTGCTTGGTTTCAAAACAAGCTCTTGTTACCGTAGGCATGTATGATTTTAATTTCAAAATTGAAGATTGGTATATGTGGTGTAAGCTGGCTTACAATGGTTATAAAATTTATCGTATAAAAGATTTTTTGGGGTATTATCGAGTGCATAATAATAATATACATCATGATCTGTCTTTTATGTTAATGGAACAAGAGAAGATTTTAGATTTATATTTACATCATCCCATTTACAAAAAAGCAAAGGGATTGTGGCATTTAAGGGCGTTTAATCGCCTTAGTCGTCATTATAAAAAGGAGAGTTTTAAATATTTACTTAAAATTAAATTGGAAAAATTTAGTGATTTTGTGTTGTTATTAAAGGGTATGCTTAAACTTATCATTTTATTTTAAGCTCATATCGCAGTTTATTTGTTAGACAGGAAGAAGTATATTTAGAAGATATCGGCTTTTGTGATTATTTATTTAGGATTTCGTTTTATATCAAAAGAAAGCTTTATATAGTAAAAATAAAGATAATGGGGGATATTATAAAAAAACATAAGATAGCGTTTCACAGAGAAGGTTCAAAGTGGTTCTCTCTTTGGACTAATTATTGTGATAGAAAAGGCATAAATTACATAGTAGTCAATGCTTATGAAAATGATATAGTAGCTCATCTTCTTAAAAACAAGGTAACCCATCTGTTTTGGCATTTTAATCAGTCTATTTATGTTGATGTTTTGATGGCTCGTGATGTTTTATTTTCAGCCACTTTGGCTGGCATTAAGACATTTCCTGATTTTTTTACTAGCTGGCATTTTGATGATAAGGTTTCGCAAAAGTATTTATTGGAAG
>JAAZCB010001142.1 GCA_012513545.1 Clostridiaceae bacterium | reverse complement strand
GAAATAGGTAAGACAAATGATAAGGGACAAAGTATTGTGACTATAGGTGAGAATGCCAACATAATCATTAATGAGAGCCTTGTTTTTGATTATAATTCATATACCGTAAAGAGTGAGGGCAGAAAGCTTTTAGACCAGTTTGCAAAAGCCTTTGAAAAGGTTCTGGATGACAAAAGTATAAGGGACTATATTGATTCAATAAATGTTGAAGGTTATACGGATGATGTTGGAGATACAATCTATAACAGGGAGCTTTCTACCAAAAGGTCTACAGAGGTTGTTAACTATCTGATGAAGTCTAATCCGGCTCTGGAAAGCAGGTATGGTGATTATTTTGCAGCGGTTGGTTTTTCAGAATTCCGCAGGTTAACATATGGAATTTCGGACGAAGACAGGCAGAAAAACAGGAGAATCGAGATAAGTATAGCTATAAAGGACTCCAACATACAGAATATGATTGATGAGTATTTATCTGAAACTGAAAACTTGATGAATGAAAATCAGGATGGTGCTGATTATGAATAGTTCAAGCAAGACTGATATAAGGCTTGTAAAATATGAGGATTATGTAAGGAAGCACCCAAAAAAAGCTTATGGTTATTATTGCCTGGGAAAGATTCATATGATGCTCTGTAATTACAAGACTGCTGAGGAACATTTTCAAAAAGCACTATTGCTGGATAAAGGCCACACCCTGTCAATAGTGGGACTTATAGAAGCTTATGTATTAAGAAGGAAGCTTTTGAAGGCTGTTAATCTCTTTAGCAGGCATAGGGAGGATATTAACAGAAAATATATATACAGGGTCAGACTTGTACGGACAGTGAGTTCGGCATTGAAAAAAAGTAATATGTTTTCAGGAAAGTCCGGAGGGCTGATATCGGACCTGGTTATGAAATACACCATATATTATGCAAAAGGTATGGTAAAAAAAGAAGCCAATAATATTGTATTAAAACTGATTCTTGCCATATACTATTTGAAGTCTGATGAGAGAAACCCTTTTATTCATCAGCTATTCAAAACATGTGTGTATTGGGATGGCCTAGAGGATTCCTTAAGATGGGAGCTTCTAAAGAATCTTGACCGTTCGGGAGAAAATTTGTTCTATGATATCAGTATTGCAAGAAAGTTTTCCAGCATTCCGGACACGGGATGCTCTAGCGAGTACGCAAGTATTATTTTCGGTACTTCACTGATTGAAGGAAAAAGGACAAAAGTAACAGGGGTGTATAATTCAGCAGGAAAATTTGATATTAAGCTCTCTCCTAATATGATGTGGTCATATGTCAACTGGAGCATGGAAAACTCATTCTATGACAATTCTGTCTACGACTGCTGCAGAAAACTTATCAGAACAGGATGGATTGACAGGCTTATAGCTGAAACAATGATTAAGCTTAGGGATAAAAATGCAGTAAAGTTTTCAAATGAGGACGAAAGAGTATTAAGGCTGTACGGTTATTTGGGTTAAGAGAGAATCCCTGCTTGATTTATGGCTCAAGGGTGCATTTAATTATCGTGAACCATATTATGGAAAGAACATTGCATAAAGGCTTTAGAGAATGTTAACGAAGCG
>JAAZCB010001141.1 GCA_012513545.1 Clostridiaceae bacterium | reverse complement strand
GTCAAGGAACCAAGCAGATTTCTGGCTACTATTCAGGTTGGAATAACCTTGTCGGGGTTATTGGCAAGTGCTGTAGCAGCAGAGAGCTTTGCAGACAGGATAACAGAAGCTTTTTCAGGGTTACCTGTAGCACCTTACTTGATTAAACTTGTAACAGTAATTATTATTACATTTTTACTTTCATATGTTACACTTGTTTTTGGTGAGTTAATACCTAAAAGAGTTGCTATGCAAATGCCTGAAAGAATATCGAGGTTTACAGCTGCACCACTTAATATATTGTCAAAGTTAACAAGACCGTTTATAAATTTCCTTACTTTTTCCACCAATTTCTTTATAAAGCTTTTTGGTGGGAATCCTAATGCGGATGAAGAACAGATAACCGAAGAAGAGATACGAATGATGGTTGATGTTGGTGAAGAAAAGGGTGTTATTTTAACTCAGGAAAAAGAGATGATAGACAACATCTTTGAATTTAATGACACTACTGTATCTGAGATCATGACCCATAGGACTCATATTGTAGGAATATCTTCAGATTATCCCCTTGAGGAAGTGCTGGATATTGTCAATAGTGAGAAGTATACAAGAATACCTGTGTATGAGGAGACCATTGACAATATTATCGGGATACTTCACGTAAAGGATTTGATACAGTATCTTCTGAAAAGGAAGGAAAAAGACATTTTTAACGTAAAGAATATAATAAGAAAACCATACTTTGTTCCTTCTTCAAAAAAGATTAATGTCTTGTTCCGAGAGCTTCAAAAGAGCAATACCCATATGGCAGTTGTAATTGATGAATTTGGAGGAACAGCGGGAATTGTAACCTTGGAGGATCTTATTGAAGAAATAGTCGGCAATATTTTTGACGAGTACGATGAGCGGGAGAATGAGATTGAGAAAGTTGATGACAATACATTTATTATTGACGGAAAGACAAACCTTGACAATGTTAGGGAAGTTCTGAATATTGAATTGCCTGTTGACGAATATGGTACTCTGAGCGGCTTTCTTACTGGTTATTTGGGAAGGATACCTGCAGAAGGTGAAAAACCGGTTATAGAATTAGATACAGTGGTGTTCAGGGTTGAAAAAGTAGATGAAAAAATGATTTCCAAAGTTAAGGTTTGCAAAACTTAAGAAGTAGGTTTCATTTGGTATCGCAGCGCCATTATGAATAAATGGCGGCTGCGATATATGCCTTATTTCCTTTTTAGTTAAAAACGTTTAGCAGGAGTTTATTACCACTTTGATACTTTATGGTTTATAGGGGGAGGAGCCTGATATTTTTAGCTAACAAAAAGTGTTTTTGTTTAAAACATCAGTATTTTCTAAACATAAACCATTTAGGCTGTGCAGCGTTTCAAAGGCTTTTCCTTTGAAAAATAATAATATCAGAATAATTAAAATGGAAGGATTCGCTACTTAGCCAAGCCTTTTTTTGAGCATAAATCCCCAAAACATACCTTTGGCAAAAGCAAATAGCAGGATGCCTGCTGCTGTTATTGCGCTAAGG
>JAAZCB010001140.1 GCA_012513545.1 Clostridiaceae bacterium | reverse complement strand
CACCTGTTTCGCAGGAATCGCCGTTCTCATCGACAATATCTATATCATATCCGGGAGAGGGTTTACCCATTGAACCAGGCTTTGGCGCCATCCATGGGAAAGTACCGAGGGTTACGGTTAATTCAGTTTGACCATAACCTTCCATGAGCTTCATTCCTGTCATCTTTAAAAACTGGTTGTAAACCTCGGGATTTAAGGGTTCACCTGCAACTACGCAGTATCTGAGGCTTGAGAGATCATATTTTGTGAGGTCTTCCTTGATAAAGAATCTGTATATTGTCGGCGGTGCGCAGAAGGTGGTGACTTTATGTTTTGATATTACATTGAGCAGGTCTTTAGGAATGAATTTATTATAATCATAAACAAAGACGGCACTTCCTGCCAGCCATTGTCCGTAAATTTTACCCCAGACTGCCTTAGCCCAGCCTGTATCGGCTACCGTGAGATGAAGACCGTCATCGGTTACATTCTGCCAGTATTTGGCCGTTAGGATGTGGCCTAGAGGATAGGTAAAATTATGCCTTACCATTTTGGGCATACCAGTAGTCCCGGAGGTGAAGTAAAGCAGCATTATATCATCATTTGAAGGTGCATTGATACCTGTTGGTTTGATAAACTCACTCGAGGAACTCTCTACTTCCGAAGTGAAATCAAACCAGCCGTCTCTGCTTCCTCCTACAAGAGCTTTAACCTCTAGCGTTGGTGATTTATCCATTGCTGCTTCCACGTGACTTATTACTTCATCCTCTGCAACGCTTACAATCATTTTGATATCTGCTGCATTACACCTGTAAACTATGTCCTTTGTGGTAAGAAGATGAGTAGCCGGAATACATATGGCACCTATTTTATGTAATGCAAGGATAGCAAACCAGAACTCGTAACGCCTTTTTAAAATCAGCATAACAGGGTCACCTTTTTTTATGCCGGCTTTTGTGAAAAAGTTTGCGGTTTTATCGCTGTAAAGTTTTAACTGGCTGAATGTGAAGGTGGCTTCACTGCCGTTCTCGTCACACCATACCAAAGCTGTTTTGTCCGGGTTCTTTTCTGCGATTTCGTCTACTACATCATAAGCAAAATTAAAATTATCCGGTATATTTATCTCAAAATTTTCTATAAAATCCTCATAAGATGAAAAATCAATTTTCTTAAGATATTTCTCTAACATCACACCTATAACCTCCATTAAAATATTATGGCTAAAAACTTTGCAGTTTTATTGTCCATAGCTTTCATGCCATGATCAAGACCTGAATCAAAGAAAATTGAATCACCTTCATTCAGAATAACATCATGACCGTTTATAGTTACTTTTAATGTTCCTTCGAGTACATAGTTGAATTCCTGCCCGGGATGAGAGTTGTAATGTACCTGGGGATCGGAGTTGGGTTCAACGGTAACAAGAAAGGGTTCAGCCTTTTTATGTATAAAGTTGTAGGCAAGGCTCTGGTATTTATACTGCTTTCTTCTTTCCATACTAATGCCCTTACCGTTTCTTACCACGGAGTAGGAGTGAAGTTTTGGTGCTTCACCTGTCAGCAATTCGGCAAGTGCAACATTAAATTTTCCGGCGACTTTATAAAGAAAACTTACAGGAATGTCAATATCTCCATTTTCATAATTTATGTATTCTTCACTGGAAATATTAAATTCTTTAGCAAGAGTCTCGGGAGTTAGATTGTAAATCTCCCGGAGTTCTTTAATTCTGTTACCTATCTGTTTGATCTGCTCAGACATGAAATCATCCTTTCCATTATATTTTTGTACATCTAATATATGTACACATGTTATATTTTGGAGCGAGTTTTGTTATCTAATATCGTAGCACAGTAAAAAGCATACGTAAAGGTAGTTGTTTGAGTTTGATTAAATTAAATTATTAGTTTTACATATCATTAATATAATATTATAATATTGTCTGTGAATCTTAATTTATAATAGAAGAGGTAATGCAATGGTTAATATAGTAAGGAGAGTATTTGTAGAGAAGAAAAGAGGTTTTGATGTAGAAGCTCAAAGCCTTTATCGTGATTTGAAGGACAATCTTGGCGTAAGCGGACTTATAAACCTGAGGATAATTAACAGGTATGACATTGAAGGAATAACAGATGAAGAGTATGAGAGTTCAAAAAAAATAATATTTTCCGAACCTCCTGTAGATGAGGTGTTTGATGAAAATATCAACATAAGTGACTGCGATAAGCTTGTTGCGATAGAGTATTTGCCGGGACAGTATGACCAGAGGGCAGATTCAGCTTCTCAATGTGTTCAGATTCTTACCCATGGAGAAAGGCCACAGATCAGAGT
>JAAZCB010001139.1 GCA_012513545.1 Clostridiaceae bacterium | reverse complement strand
AGGACTAAATTTGTTCCGAAGTCTATGGAGTACTTTGATAGAGCGATGTTGGTTACTGAATTTTTCAGAATAACAGAAAAGAAGATAAACCATTGGAACTATAATATGGTAAACTGGAGAAACTTCTTTACATTGTGCTGTGAAAGTCTTAAAAGAGAAGATCTGCGATTCAAAGAGAAAATGGATGATATTTACTATACAATAAATACTCATCATGGCAAAGAACTGGAAAAGTGGTTTAGAGAAAAATATTACAACAAGGACTATGTTGGAAAATCTGATAGTGCAACTTATAAAAAAGGGTTCTTTTCAGATATAAATGCTCTCAGGATTGATATGTCTAAGTTTGGCGTAGATAATATTTACGATGCCGCGAAATTCTTTAATAATCTTTACAATTTTTAGTGCTGTTGCAGCGGCTGTAAAGTGACAATATGAAGGAAGAGGCGTAATATTATGACGAATAATGTATGTCGGTTTTGCGGCAAACCAATAACAGAGACCTTTGCCGATTTAGGGATGTCGCCGCTTTCAAATGCGTATATCAGCTGTGAACAGTTATTCGAGAAAGAGACATTTTTCCCGTTACATGCATGTGTTTGTACTGATTGCTTTCTCGTTCAGGTCATTGATGCAGAATTGCCTGAAAATATATTCAGTGATTACGCTTACTTCAGTTCATACTCCGATACCTGGCTTAAACATTCACAGGAATATGCAGCTATGGCAATTCCGCGTTTTGGCCTTTCTAACCGTTCTCTTGTTGTTGAGCTTGCAAGTAATGACGGCTATTTGTTACAGTATTTCAAGAAAGCAGGCATACCGGTTTTAGGCGTGGAACCGGCAGCGAATGTCGCTCTGGAAGCTAAGAAAAAGGAGATACCTACAGTTGTTGATTTCTTCGGGAGCAGGTTGGCACGTGAATTAGCAAACCAGGATTCAAAAGCAGATTTAATTATTGGGAACAATGTCCTGGCACATGTGCCGGACATTAACGACTTTGTTGCCGGAATGGAAATCCTGCTTAAAGAAGACGGTATCATTACAATGGAGTTTCCACATCTTTTGAAGCTGATGGAAGAGCGTCAATTCGACACAATTTACCATGAACATTTCTCCTATCTTTCTTTTTGTACATCAGAGAATGTTTTTAACAAATATGGCTTAAAAATATTTGATGTAGAAGAGATGCCGACTCATGGCGGCTCACTGAGGATATATGCTTGCCGCAGCGATTCTAACGCATATGCTGTAACAGACCGTATTGCCATGATGAAGGAAAAGGAAGAAAAATTCGGACTAAAAGAAATAGCTGCCTATCGCACGTTTGCAGAGAGGGTAAAAGCTCTTAAGAGGGAACTGCTGGCAACCCTGATTTATTTAAAGCGTCAAGGAGCAGCCATTGTGGGCTATGGCGCTCCTGCAAAGGGCAATACGCTATTGAATTACTGTGGAATTCGAACTGACTTTATTGATTATACTGTGGACCGCAGTCCGCATAAGCAGGGGAAATTCCTGCCTGGAACTCACATTCCAATCTTACATCCGGACGAAATACGGAAAACCCAGCCTGATTATGTCATAATTTTACCGTGGAACTTGAAAGCTGAGATTATGGAACAACTGGAATACATCCGTCAATGGGGCGGTAAATTCATAGTGGCGATTCCAACTGTGGAGGTATTATAGTGATCTTTACACAGACTCAACTACCGGGAGCATATATCATCGATTTGGAATGTATAATCGATGAACGTGGTTTTTTTGCTCGTACATGGTGCAAAGAGGAATTCATGAAGCATGGCCTGAACCCCAATTTAGTACAGTGTAATCTGTCATATAACATTAAGAGCGGGACACTGCGAGGAATGCATTATCAGGCCGCACCATATGAAGAAGCCAAGCTGGTATCCTGTGTCTCGGGTTCAATTTATGATGTTATTATTGACTTGCGGGAAACTTCTCCGACATTCGGACAATGGCATGCTTTTGAGCTATCAGCAGTGAATCACCGGATGCTATATATTCCAGAGGGATTTGCGCATGGCTTTCAGACATTAAAGGATAATACCAGTGTCTTTTACCAAATGAGTGAGTTTTATCATCCCGAATGTGTCAGAGGCATAAGATGGGACGATCCTGCCTTTAATATAGAATGGCCTGATAAGCCAATAATTATCAGCGAAAAGGATAAAAGCTGCCGAGCATTTGAGGGATTGCTATGAATAAAACCATTATCCTGATCTGATGAATATGTTAAAAGGCGTATTTATTAATCGGTTTGGTCAAAATGTATTGGAGGGGATTCATTGATGAAAGCAGTTATTCTTGCGGGCGGATTGGGTACAAGGATCAGTGAGGAATCAATAGTAAAGCCGAAACCTATGGTTGAAATAGGAGGAAGACCAATACTGTGGCATATTATGAAGATTTATTCACACTACGGCATTAATGATTTTGTAATATGTCTTGGCTATAAAGGCTATATGATAAAGGAGTACTTCGCTAACTATTTTTTACATCAGTCCGATATTACTTTCAATATGCAGAATAATGAGATGAAGGTACACAATAATTATTGTGAACCATGGACTGTCACCCTGGTGGATACGGGCGATGAGACAATGACCGGCGGCAGACTGAAAAGAGTCAAGGATTACGTCGGGAATGAAACCTTCTGTTTTACTTACGGTGATGGTGTCAGTAACGTAAATATCAGAGAGCTTATTTCCTTTCACAGAAAGAGAAAAACACTTGCGACCTTAACTGCTATACAGCCTCCAGGAAGATTTGGCGCCCTTGAATTATCAAAGAACCTGATTACAAGTTTCCGTGAGAAACCGAAAGGTGACGGGAGTTGGGTAAATGGAGGCTTTTTTGTTCTTGAAAAGGAGGTATTTGATTTTATCGGGGCTGATAATACAATATGGGAAAGAGAGCCTTTAGAGAGATTGGCAGAAATGGGAGAATTATCGGCATATAAGCACAGCGGATTCTGGCAGCCTATGGATACCTTAAGAGATAAAATTAAGCTGGAGGAATTATGGGAAAGCGGGGAGGCTCCATGGAAGGTATGGTGAATCAGCTTGAGCATGAACAAAGGTATTCCGCAATGATATTGAGGTGCCTGTATATGATATTTCGAGGTCGGGAGGGTATCGAATGAGTATAAATATTGAGTTTCAAAGAGAAAAACAGAAATATATAAAGGCTTTAGGTGAAAACAGGCATTTAGAGGGATTGTCTCATGGGTGGTTTGCAGAGAGCTATAAATATAAATATTCTTACAATTTTGAGTGGCTTGGAAGACCCATTATACAATATCCTCAGGATATGGTTGCTTTGCAGGAGTTAATTTGGCAGGTGAAGCCTGATATTGTAATTGAAACAGGCATAGCTCACGGGGGCTCACTGATATTTCATGCTTCTATCCTTGAGATGATTGGTAATGACGGAAGGGTATTAGGTATAGATATTGATATACGGGAGCACAACAGAGAAGAAATTGAAAGGCATAGGATGTATAAGAGAATAACAATGATAGAGGGCTCGTCGGTGGATCAAAGCGTAGTCGACAAGGTGTATGCTTTTGTGGGAGAAGGGAAGAAGGTTATGGTTATACTGGATTCCTTCCATACGCATGATCATGTGCTGAAAGAATTGCAGCTTTATTCTCCGCTTGTTACAAAGGATAGCTACCTTATAGTCTTTGACACTATTGTAGAGGATTTACCCGATGACTTTTTCCCCGACAGGCCGTGGGGGAAAGGGAATAATCCCAAAACTGCTGTTTGGGAGTTTCTAAAGTCAAATAACCGTTTCGAGATAGACCACAATTTAGAAAACAAGCTGCTTATTACAGCCGCGCCCGATGGGTACTTAAAATGTATAAAGTGATAAGGATATCTTTTTTACTTTATGTATAGGAAGAAGGTGTTGAACTAAAGGTATGCAAAAAGTACTGTTAACAGGCGCTACCGGATATATTGGTTCAAATATTGCCAGAACCTTGCTTGATGAAGGATACGAGGTTCATATTATTATGCGTCCGTATTCAAAGACCGACCTGCTCAGCGATATAAAAGAGAAGATAAGAATACATGTTTTTGGCGGCAGTACTAAGGAATTGATTGATATATTTACGGAGATAACCCCATATCTGGTCATCCACCTCGCAGCTCTTTATGTTGCTGAGCATACCGCAGCGGATATAGAATCCATGCTTAACAGCAATCTATATTTTGGGACTCAGGTTTTGGAGGCTTCGGCTAATAGCGGAGTTAAGTACTTTATTAACACAGGAACATATTGGCAGAATTACAATGGAGAAGAATATAATCCCGTTAATTTATATGCGGCGATGAAGCAAGCCTTT
>JAAZCB010001138.1 GCA_012513545.1 Clostridiaceae bacterium | reverse complement strand
TAAATAGTATTGATAATCTGAAAAACAACCTGACTAAGAGAAAGAATCAGATATTAGATGAAAAAGAAAATACACAATTAGTTAATAATGAAACAACGGAGAAATATAATAGGTATATTGAAGAAAGAAAAGCTTCCGAAGACAAGCTGAAAGAAGTGTCTCAGAAGCAAAAGGAAACGATTGGATCTCTAAATGGAGTGAGGATAGAAGAAAAAAACCTCAGTGCTAAGCTGGATGATGTAATTAATCAGCTTAATGCATGTTTTACAAGACAACAGGTATTGACAGACATGGAAAATGCTTATGAGGGTTATAATAATGCTGTAAAAATGCTGATGAAAAACTCAGGGGACAAAGCCGGCATTCATGGTGTCGTGGCAGAGCTTATTGAAGTACCGCAGGGCTTGGAAACAGCTATAGAAACTGCTCTTGGACCCGCATTGCAAAATGTTGTTTGTCAGACAGACAGAGATGCACAAAAGGCAATTGATTTTCTTAAAAAGAATAATGCGGGCAGGATTACTTTTTTGCCTGTTGAAAGCATTAAGGCATACTCCCGCCATCAAGCTACAGAGTATTCAGGATTTGACGGCTACAAGGGCGTTGCTGCGGATTGTATAAAATATGACCCTAAATATTCAGATGTTATGGAATATCTGTTAGGCAGGGTCGTTATTGTAGATAGTTTGGATAATGCCATAAAGATGTCTAAAAAAGCTTATCCGGGAATGCGTATTGTTACTATCGAAGGAGACATTATAAATTCAAGCGGTGCAATAACAGGCGGGAGCCATAAAGTAAACACCGGAAGTATCTTGGTCAGAAAAGCGGAAATCAAGAAATTAAAGGATAAAGTTGAAGAATATGAAGCTTCCAGAAAACAATATGATGAACTTTTAAATACTAAGCGTGAAATTATTGAAGGATATGAAGCATGTCTTAAAGAATTGGAAAGTAACTATAAAGAGATAGAAGCATCTTTGATTTATTTGGATAAAGAAGTTCACAAATTAGAAAATGATATTCAGGTTCATAGGGATGCAGAAAAGAAAAGAGAAAGAGAAATATCTGATATTGAAAATGAAGAATTATTGGCTCTGGAGATGACAAATAAACTCAATGAGGAAATATCTGATCTTCAAGCCGTAGCAAATTCTTTGGAAAAAACATCCCAAGATACAATTATAAAGCTGAACAATGAAAAAGATGATTTGGATAGGTTGTCTGATGAAATCACAAAAGGCAAAATGTCGATCGCATCTTTAGAACAGGAAAAAACTAATATTCTGGAAAATATAGAACGTATAAACAAATATATTGCAGATTTTGCTAAGGAAAAAGAAAATAAATGCGATATGATAGAAGATCTGAAGCTTCTCAAGGAATCTTTAGAAAATAGTTTTATTCAGTCGGATAACACTATAGTAGAGAAGAACAAAGAAAGAAGCAGGCTGGAAGACGAAAAGAAAACATTTGCTGGCGAAAAAGATGCAATTTCCAATAGGCTGGATGAAATTGCCCAGAGAAGAGAAAACATTGATCAGCTTATATATGATTTGCAGATGAAAAAACATGACGTAGATATAAAAACCGCTAAAAGTGAAACTCAGATAGATGCACTAAAGGATAAGCTGTGGGATGAATTTGAAGTATCCTATTTACAAGCAATCGAATTGCAGAAAGAGGATTTCAAATATGCACCTGCTGCAAGAGATGCAAAGGAGATCAGGGAAAAGCTCAGAGAGTTGGGCGAAGTAAATGTAAGCTCCATAAAAGAATTCGAGACAGTTAAAGAAAGATATGAATTTCTCGTAGAACAAAGGAGAGACCTTTTAGAAGCTATTGATTCTCTTGATCATATTATAAAGGATATGGATAAAGCAATTAAGACCAACTTCAAGGATAGCTTCAAGAAAGTAGCAGTTCATTTTGAAAGTATTTTTAAAGATTTATTTGGCGGCGGAATCGCTGAGATTCGAATGGAAGATGAAGACAATCTTTTGGAGACGGGAATAGAAATTATTGCTCAACCGCCCGGGAAAAAACTTCAAAGCATTACATTGCTGTCAGGCGGGGAAAAGACATTAACAGCTATTGCTCTGATATTTGCAATATTAAAAGTTAAGCCTACTCCATTCTGTATTATGGATGAAGTTGAAGCTGCTTTGGATGATACAAATATCCAAAGATTTGCAAATTATCTCAAGAAGTTCAAGGATATACAATTTGTTTTAGTTACACATCAAAAAGCTACTATGGAATTTGCAGACGTATTATATGGGGTAACAATGCCTGAGCAAGGCATTTCAAAGGTATTATCCCTTAAGCTTGAACAGAGGGTAGGGTAGAAAGGAGAAATCAGTGCTGGAAAACAACAACCATGAAGTAAAAACAAAAAAATCATTATTTGAAAAATTACAGGAAGGCTTATCTAAAACAAAGAAGGGTATGATGGACAAAATCGATAATGTCTTCTCTTCTTATTCTAAAATAGATGATGAACTATTGGAAGAAATCGAAGAAATATTAATTATGTCAGACGTAGGAATGAACACGACAATGAGTTTAATAGAAAAGCTTCGCGAAGAAGTTAAAAACAGGCGCATAACAGAGGCTTTTCAAGTGAAAGATGTGTTAAAGGATATTATCAAAGAATCCATGGATAAAGGGGATAAGCATTTATTGTCGGAAGCAAGTCCTTTAGTGATTTTAGTAGTAGGAGTCAATGGTGCGGGAAAAACAACATCGATAGC
>JAAZCB010001137.1 GCA_012513545.1 Clostridiaceae bacterium | reverse complement strand
TAAGTACGCAGGTTTTGGTTTTGATGCTTCAGTTTGGGAGATCTTCCCTTATATTGTATCAGGAGCTTCACTTTACGTTGTTCCTGAAGAAATAAAGCTTGATTTAGATCAACTTAACAGCTTTTTTACCGATAACGGGATAACAATGAGTTTTCTGCCTACACAGGTTTGCGAGCAGTTTATGAGGCTGGACAATGCCAAAAGCCTGAGAAAGCTTCTTACCGGAGGAGACAAGCTTAGGGAGTTTATTAAGAAACCTTATGAACTGATAAACAACTACGGACCTACCGAAAATACTGTTGTCAGCACAAGCTTTACAGTAGACAGGGCTTACTCAAATATACCCATAGGCAAACCTGTCTGCAATACAAGTATATTGATTCTGGATAAGGAAAACAGGCTTGTACCTCTGGGCACAGCAGGAGAACTTTGCATATCAGGGGACAGCCTGGCAAGAGGCTACTTGAATCAGCCTGAACTTACGGATGAGAAGTTTATCTCCAATCCATATCTTCCCGGGGAAAGAATGTACAAAACCGGAGACCTTGCAAGATGGCTGCCTGATGGGAATATAGAATTCCTTGGAAGGATAGACTTACAGGTAAAGATAAGGGGTAACAGAATAGAGTTAGGGGAAATAGAAGCCGTGCTCCTGAAGCTTACATGGGTAAGTCAGGCAGTAGTTGTGGATTACGAGGATAACACGGGTGGCAAGTACCTTTGTGCATATATCGTATCGGAAAAGGGAGCACCCCATAAGGAACTTAGATCGCATCTTCAGGCCGAGCTGCCTGACTATATGGTTCCATCCTTCTTTATGGAGGTAGACAGTATTCCTCTTACAGCAAACGGTAAAGTGGACAGGAAGGCTCTGCTAAAGCCCGAGGGGAATATGAATACGGAGGCTTCCTATGTGGCTCCGGCTCCAGGAACCGAAACAGTCCTTCAGAATATATGGGAGGAAACACTGAGTATTGATAGAATCGGAGTAAATGATAACTTCTTTGAACTTGGAGGACACTCCTTAAAGGCAGCAACCCTTATATCGAGAATACACAGGGAGCTTAATGTTATTGTTCCCTTAAGGGAAGTATTCAACAGTCCAACTATAAGGGAGCTGGCGCAAAAAATAGATGAGAGTGAAAGGGATATATATTCTTCAATAAAGCCAGTGGAAAAGAGAGAGTATTACCCTCTTTCACCGGCACAGCACAGGCTTTACATAATAAATCAGCTGGATTCCGGAACAAGCTATAATATACCTTCTACTATGTTTATGGAAGGTGAATTAAACCTAAAGGGCTTTGAAAATGCTTTTAATGAAATAATTAAAAGACATGAAGCCTTCAGAACCTCATTTATGACAATTGACGGGGAGCCTGTCCAGAAAATTCATGATGAGGTCGAGTTTAAGCTGGAATATTATGAGTGTGATGAAGAAGAAGCAAAAGAGATAGTGGATGGGTTTATAAAGCCGTTTGATTTCGCTAAAGCTCCTCTATTAAGGGCAGGACTCATAAAACTGAACGATAGAAAGTATATATTTATGCTTGATATGCACCATATAATTTCAGATGGGGCTTCAATGACTATATTTGTAAGGGAGTTCATGGAAATATATAAAGGCTTAAGTCTTCCGCCTCTTAAGGTTCAGTACAAGGACTACGCTGTCTGGCAGAGGGAGCTAGTTAAGTCAGGTCAGATTAATAAACAGGAGGACTTCTGGCTGGATACATTCAGTGGTGAAATTCCGGTACTTGAAATGCCGACGGATTATAAAAGGCCTTCTGTACAATCTTTTGATGGAGATGAAGTTTCATATAATCTTGATAAAGAGTTAACACAAAAGATTAGACAACTTTGCAGGGAAACAGGCACTACCCTTTATATGGTATTATTGGCTGCGTACAATGTGCTTGTTTCAAAGTATACCGGCCAGGAAGACATTATAATAGGCTCACCCGTAGCAGGAAGACCTCATGCAGACCTTGATAGCATCATCGGCATGTTTGTAAATACCTTGGCAATGAGAAATTATCCATCTGGCGTCATTAGCTTCAGGGAATTTCTTGCCGAGGTGAAGAACAACTCGTTAAAGGCCTTTGAAAACCAGGATTATCAGTTTGAAGAGCTTGTAGACAGGCTTGAGCTTAACAGGGATTTAAGCAGAAATCCACTTTTTGATATAGCTTTTATGCTTGTAAATAAAGACACCGATGAAAGTAATGACATTGGCGGATTAAGCATTACTCAGTACGAATATGATACAAATATCTCCAAGTTTGACATGACATTATGCGCTGATGAGGGTGAAGATGAAATTGGCCTTTCCATAGAGTACTGCACGAAGCTCTACAAAAAGGATACCCTACAAAGGATGCTGGTCCACTTAAGGAATATTTTAGAGAAGATTGTTGAGAATCCTGATATGAGCATATCCGGAATTGACATGCTCACGGAGGCAGAAAGAAAAGAAATTCTTACAGCCTTTAACGACACCAAAATGTTGTATCCGAAGGATAAGACAATTGGACAGCTGTTCGAACAACAGGCAGAGGATACTCCTTTCAATACAGCTGTTGTATACGGAGAAGAAAAACTTACCTACCTCGAACTCAATGAGAAGGCAAATCAGCTGGCACGGGTGCTGCGCAATGAAGGAGTTAAAGCCGACACAATTGTAGCTATGATGGTTGAGCGTTCGCTGGATATGATAGTAGGCATAATGGGTATTCTGAAAGCGGGAGGGGCATATATGCCGATAGACCCCGGATATCCGAGGGACAGAATAGAGTATATGCTAAAAGACAGTGGAACCGGATTGCTGCTGACCGGAAGGGAGCTTACGGACAGGGTTGAGTTTGAAGGAAAGATATTGCTTTTAGAGGATGAAAACATCTGGCTTAAGGATAAGGACAATTTGGAGCATAACAATAATTCCGAAAATCTTGCTTACATAATTTATACGTCAGGCTCTACCGGAAAACCGAAAGGAAACCTTACAACCCATTATAATGTTACAAGGGTTGTTAGGAATACAAATTACATTGAAGTTACTCCGGATGATGTGCTGCTTCAGTTGTCAAACTATGCCTTCGACGGGTCTGTGTTCGACATATACGGTGCGCTCTTAAACGGAGCAAAGCTGGTTTTGGTGGACAAGGACCGTGTGGCTGATATCGGAAAGCTCTGCAGTCTGATAGAGAAAGAAAAGATATCTGTATTCTTTATAACTACTGCGTTGTTTAATGCTCTTGTGGATATAAATATTGATGCCTTGACAAATATAAAACATGTTCTCTTCGGAGGCGAAAGAGTTTCACTTGCACATGCAGGCAAAGCCCTCGCAAAGCTTGGTGAAAACAGGATAATTCACGTATACGGGCCAACTGAAAGTACTGTATTTGCAACCTACCATTATATCAATGAAATAGACGAAGGACTTGGTACTGTTCCTATTGGGAAACCATTGGCCAATACGGAAATATACATAGTGGATAAATATAATGCACTTCAGCCTGTAGGAGTTGTCGGGGAATTATGCATAGGCGGAGACGGCCTTGCAAAAGGATACCTGAACAGGCCTGAACTGACAGGAGAAAAATTTGTTCAAAACCCGTTTGTCCCCGGAGAAATAATGTACAGGACTGGCGACCTGACAAAATGGCTTCCTGACGGAAGTGTGGTGTTTATAGGAAGAATTGACCATCAGGTAAAAATAAGAGGCTTCAGGATAGAACTTGGAGAAATAGAAAACCATCTTAACAATATGGAAGAGATAAAGGAAGCACTTGTTACAGTGACGGGTGAAATTAGCTCTGAAAAAGCCATATGTGCGTATTACACTGTAAATAGTGATATTTCTCCAGCTGATTTAAGAAGGAAATTCAAAGAGACCTTGCCTGATTACATGATACCTTCCTACTTTATTGAGCTTGATGTAATGCCTCTTAACAAGAACGGCAAGATAGACAGGAAGGCTCTTCCCAAGCCGGAGATCGATATGAGTGAAAAAGAGTATGTTGCGCCTGAAACCGAAACAGAGAAGAAAATGGCAGTCATATGGCAGGAAGTACTTGGAGTTGAAAAAGTGGGCTCCACAGACAATTTCTTTGAACTTGGCGGACACTCTTTAAAAGCGACTGTACTGGTTTCAAAAATGCACAAGGAATTTAATGCAGTTATACCTTTAAGGACTATTTTTACAGCACCTACCATAAAGGAGCTTTCAATATACATTGAAAACGCAGGTACAGACGTTTATTCCGCCATAAGCCCTGCACCTTACATGGAGTTTTATCCTCTGTCATCGGCACAGAAAAGGCTTTATATAATTGACAGTATTACTGAAAGGAATACTGCCTATAACATTCCATTTACAGCAGTAATAGAGGGAAAACTTGATGTTGAGAGGTTTAGTAACTCAATAAAAGAACTTGTGAAAAGACATGAAGCCTTCAGGACAGCATTTGTTGATGTGAATGGAGAACCGATGCAAAAGATCCATGAAGATATT
>JAAZCB010001136.1 GCA_012513545.1 Clostridiaceae bacterium | reverse complement strand
CATCTAAACAAAATGCCTCATGCATTACATAATCCTTACCATTAATAACATCGTATAATTCCTTTTTTAAAGTTTCATCACCACAGAAGACAAGTGTTTTACCATTGCTAAAAGTAGTTTCAAAACCGTATAATTTATTTTTACTAGCTTTCATATTGATAAATTTGTAATTTTGATTTTGTATTAAAACTTCTTCTCCATCATCCACAACAATAATATTCATATATTCATCTATAATATCAACATAAATATCCGGATAAAGATGTTTATATATATCTTTTATTGCATTAGCAACTTCATCATTACAATATATATTTAACCCACCAATATATTCACCATTTCTATACATTCCAGTTAATCTTTTTAAAAGCCAAAATAATCCTAATAAATGATCAGTATGTGAATGAGAAATAAAGATATCATGAATATTTGATAAGTTTATACCTGATAGTTCTAAATTTTTAACAATATCCGCACTACCACCAGTATCTATCAAAAAATTATTATTTATCACAAAACATGTATTGTATAAGTCATGAACAAAACCATGTCCTGTTCCTATCATTGTTAATTTATTCATTATATCTCCTCCTGTTATTTCATCAAAGGTGTAAAAACTTTTGCCTTTTTATTCATTGGTTTGTTTGGCTTATGTTTAAGTGGTGCTGGGAGGGGGAATCGAACCCCCACTCTATTTCTAGAACGGGATTTTAAGTCCCGCGCGTCTGCCTGTTCCGCCATCCCAGCAAAACATTATTATTGGAGGTGACGATGGGATTCGAACCCATGATAGTGGTTTTGCAGACCACGGCCTTAACCAACTTGGCTACGTCACCCTTCTATTTGAGAATATCTTTTACTGTAAGAATCTCAAGAATGCTATCACCTTTTTTATCTTTAATAGAGCTACCGCTAATAATAGCAATTTTATCACATAAATCCAACTCCCCATATGAATAAATCTGCTCTACTGCGTCTATTATGCTCTGATCCCTATCAGGTGAAAGATTTTGAATATGATATGTTTTAACAGAATTATATATAATATTCCTTCTGATACTAGATAATTTACTACTTACTACATATATAGGTATGTTCGGACGATGTCTACTAACAGTACCAATAGTACCTGCATTATCTGTAATTAGGAGAATAGATTTCAGTCCAATATTTTGTGAAATGTTAAATATACAGTTACCAATTTCATCGACATCCTCTCCAGCATCTGTTGTTCCTTTTACTTTTGATGGTTGCATAACAGATTCTGTTGTTAATATGCTTTTGTACATAGTAGCAACAGATTGAGCAGGATACTTTCCTGTTGAAGTCTCTGCTGAGAGCATTAAGCAATCTGCACCATCTAGTACAGCATTTGCTACATCAGATACCTCTGCTCTAGTTGGACGAATATTCTCTCTCATTGATTCCAACATCTGAGTTGCAACTATGACAGGTTTACCTGCTTCTCTACATTTCTGTATCATCTGTTTCTGTAGTATTGGTACTCTGTCGTAGTCAATCTCTACTCCTAAATCTCCTCTAGCGATCATTATTCCATCTGAAGCTTGTAATATCCCTG
>JAAZCB010001135.1 GCA_012513545.1 Clostridiaceae bacterium | reverse complement strand
GACTTATCGCGCAGAAATCCCCGGAAGAGTTCAGTAGTGTTTTTTCTGTAAAAGCTGAAGGCATTCTAAACCTTTACCGGCTTGTTGACAAAAAGAACCTTAAAGCAGTGGTGGGTTTTTCATCCATTTCCGGAATGTTCGGGAATGAAGGACAGCTTGATTATTGCTCGGCAAATAGCTTTATCAGCAGTTTCATTTCAATGGTTAAATCGAATAATAGCAACATTCATGCACTGAGTATTGTATGGTCAGGTTGGAAGGACACAGGAATGGTTTGGAGAAATGAGTTTGTGAAAAACAATTCCGAGGAAATAGGCCTGACCCTTATTGAGCCACAGAGAGGGAGTGCTGAATTTGTAAATGTATTGACCCATACTGCAGGTTCAGAAGAAGTAATAATAAGTAAAGGGCTTGGCAGCTTTATAGATAAAAGGCAGCTTATGAAATGCAATGAGTGCTGTCCTTTGATTGACTGGGTTTCAAAAAAAGAAGGAAAAGTTGAAAAGGTTTACAAGACACTATATGTCAAGAAGGACCCCATTATTGATCAGCACAGGCTTGGACTGACTCCGATCATGCCGGCGGTAGGCTTCATGGAAATAGCTGCTGAGAGTCACTTAATGTGTTTTGGCAGGAGTGAGCAGTATTGTTTCAAGAACATCAAGCTGACAAACCCGCTCAAGTTTTTTCACAACAGGTCCCAGGAGGTTATTGTGAAGCTTGAATATTCTGAGGAACCATACTGTCTGAGAGTAAAATGCTGTAATAATTTTGAATTCAAGCCGGGAATAACAAGATTAATTGAGCTGAACAGCATGATTGTAAGTAATAAGACCGGTCAATATGATGCTATGCTTGAGCTGGCAGGTATTGAGAATCAGAATATGCAGCAGGGAATTTTCAATGAAGCGCTTGAGATGTTTCACAGCAAACTTGAGAATTCCATTCATTTAGGACCTCTGTTTGTTGATGACAAGAAAGAGAATAACATATACAGGATGAATGATAAAGGCACAATATATTCTCTCAAACTGCCTGATGAGCAGATTTCAAACCAGGGATACCAGCTTGGGGAGCTTCTTGTTAATCCAGCTTTCATGGACTCGGTTTTTCAGGCTTGCGGCGTTCATACTCTTCATAAAAACAACTGGGTATTCTTGCCCTGGGAAATTGGTGAGGTAGGTGTAATTAAAGTTCCACGCAGTGCCGGAAGCTACAAGGTTTACTCAAAAGTCATAGCTGAAAGCGATGAGTACAATACCTACGATGCAGCTATGTTTAATGATAATGGTGAATTGTGCTATTATGCAAAAAATGTAGTTATGAGACGGATAAGTGTATGAGTGAGGATTTAGAAAGGGAGCAGACAGAAATTTCATGTATGGTTGAGGGGTTTCTGGAGCATTTATCTAGAAAATACGACTTTAATTTTTCGATTGTTAATATGCTGGAGTTGGGCCAAAAACTGAATAAGGAAAATACCTGGGTGTTTTCGGTGTTATCAGGGGCAGAGATGGAACACTTTTACAATCTGAGAATCCCTAAAAACAGGCTTCAGTGGGTAGCTGGAAGATATGCTGCCAAATCGGCACTTTTTAAATACAAGTTCAGAAGCCGGAATATTATGGATTTGAAGTGTATAGATGTTCTGAAAGGGGAGAACTCTGCTCCTTTTATTTTGCAGTATCCGGACGTGAAGGTATCAATTACCCACTCATTTCCTTTTTGCATAGGTATAGTCAGTGAAAGGAAAACAGGAATAGATATTGAAAAGGTAGATGAGTATCCTTACTCCTTAATAAAGCATTTTTTCTGTGAGGACGAAAAGAGGGTAATAAATAAAAAAACAGATCACTATAGCCAATTAGAGCAGTCTATGATTTTCTGGACAAGAAAGGAAGCGGTATCCAAGCTTTTAGGGTTGGGTATGAAAATGAATTTCAGTGATATTGATACTTCAAGAGATCAATTGTGGTTGGGCTATCCCTTTGACAAGTCAATTATATTGTCGTCATGTCTCTGTAAAAACTTTTGTTTATCCCTTGCTCAGGAACAGAAGTAAAATTAGTTGTTAAGAATGTTAAATTTAATCAAATTAACGGTAAATAGAAGGTTTACAAACTCAAAGGGTTGTTATAAAATAATATTAATTTAGGAAAAGATTGGTCTTATAATTATAATTTAACTATAGAATGAAACGGTTTTAACCGCTTCAAAATAAATAATATTTAAAGGGGGAAAGGAATTAATGAGTAATTCAAGATTACTAAGGTCTCTGGTGTGTATTGTCATGTTATTTTCCATGATAACAACGACAATGTTTTTGGCATATGCGGAAGATATGCCAATGATTGAAAAGGAATCGAACACGCTTGCAGTCGATATCGGTGAGTCGTATGGAAATCCAGGTGATATCGTTGTAGTACCTATTGATTTAAAAGATGTACCTTCATCAAAAATTCTGGGCTGTGATTTCAGGGTAGCATATGACAGGGAAGCTTTAGAAGTAGTTGGAATTGAACCAGGAGCGATTGTCATAAATCCTGAAAAAAATTTCGGAGTCAATTATAGTAAACCCGGAGTAATCTATTTTCTTTTTTCTGATGCTACCGGAAGCGGAAGTGAGTCTATTTCAAAGGATGGAAATTTTGCAAACATAGAATTCAAGATAAAAGAAAACGCTGCAGCAGGAGTTATAGAGATTGGATTAGCTGATGTACCTACGTTCTGTGATCTTGAAATACAGCAGTTGCCTGTAACAATGTTAGAAGGCGGAATCAATGTAATTGGTAAAGAAGAGCCGCTTATAGAAACGATTGTTGTCGAAATAGCAGAATTTGGGGCAAAACCTGGAGATATAGTAGACGTACCGGTAAATTTCTCCAGTATTCCTTCAAAAGGAATTAACAACTGTGACTTTTCACTTTCCTATAATCCTGACATACTGGAAATAATTGACGTTGTACCCGGTCCTATAGTCAACAATCCTTTAGTTAATTTTCTTTATAACGTAAATGCTTCACTTAAAAAGATAACATTTTTATTCTGTGATGAAACCGGACTCGGTGAGGAAATGATCCCATCCGGAGGAGGCTGCTTTGCTGTATTGAAAGTTAAAATTAATCAGATAGTACCTGAAGGTAAATCTGAAATCAAACTAGTTGATTCTCCGACTTTTTCAGGTTTTGACCTTGAAAAATATGTGGTAAAAGCAAATAACGGCGGAATAATTGTAGTACAGGAAGAGCCGCTTATGGTTCGTATCGAGAGTGTAAAAGGTAAACCGGGAGAAGTGATCGAAGTACCTATCAGTATTGATAATGTACCTTTAAGAGGAATTGTTAATTTTGACTTCAGGCTTTCCTTTGATGAAAAGCTTATGGAGGTTACAGAATTAATACCGGGTCCTATAGTTCCCAATCCGGAGGTATCCTTTCTCAGTAACATAATAAACGAAGAAGGAAAAGTTATTTTCTGTTACTGTGAGGAAACAGGAACTGAAAAGGATGCGATTAAAGAAAATGGAATTCTTGCAAAATTAAAAGTCAAAATAAAGGAAGATGCACCTGCTGGCAAGCTGGAAATAAAACAATCGGAGTCTTATGTTTTTGGTGACTACAATTTAGACCCGATCCCTGTTATATTCAATAATTCTGTTGTGATTATACTGCCAGAGGAGGAACCTACACCGGTAGCAACACCTGTTCCTGTACCCGAATTTGGTGTAAAGGTTGGTATAGTGGAAGGTAAGCCGGGCAAGACAGTAGAAGTTCCCGTTTACTTTATTAATGTGCCGCAAAGCGGAATTGATCACTGCAATTTT
>JAAZCB010001134.1 GCA_012513545.1 Clostridiaceae bacterium | reverse complement strand
ATCCACTTGAAGTGAGCTTGTTGTTGCAGATGCTCCCACCTCGTAATATATTTTATCCCCAAACTTAGGCATCAAACGGAGGGTAACTTTTCCTGTTTCTTCATTTTCAGACTTTTGTGAGACCATCACACTTGTAGGTTCTTTAGGAAAAGGTCCTTTTTCAACATACTCTCCATGAACACGCCACAAATCCTTTTCAACACAGTTTGAAAGCAGTGCATCTAATGCTTTGGGATGATGCCAATTCCAAGATGTTTCTGTAGCTGCCCTGCTTTTCACTTCAGAAAACCTCATTTCTTTCCTGGTAAAAAGCCTATCCTCACACTTACGCCTCATTGTGTCATCCACTGTTCTATCCGTAAGCTTTTGTTTTTCCATCAAGAGTTTTCTTATTTGATCTTCTCCATTATAATTGTTGCCTTTAAACTCCATTGAAAAATCAGCATTTTGTATTCCATTTTTGTTAGGATAGTAAAGCACTCCAAAAGTTTGCTGTGCTGCACTTAACACAGCGGTGATTTTTTTAATTTTTGTGTCCTGTGCCAGTTGGAACTGTTGATTGTCTTCCGGCACCTTTTCATCAATCATATTTTTAATAATCCGCTCAATGGCTTTTAATTCTTTTGCGGCTGCATAAAGCCTATTCATTGTATCTCTGCTGCCGGATAAAAACATTACACGATTCTTATAGAGTGTATTATCAAAAAACTTCTGTAACTCGGGATGCAAGCCCATTCCTGTATAAGGCTCAAATAATACCAGTGTTACTTTATCCTGAGACAGGCTAATCTCATCAACAGCAGGAAATATCATTAATTCCTGATAGCAATCTCCAGTGTTCGGCTTAAACTTCTCTGCCAAAAAGGTTTTAAGTGTTGTAGACTTTACTCCATCATTATCGTAGGATTCAACAAGGGAATGAAGTTCTGCTATCATATTTTTTGTATTCTTGAAAAACAGTTTTCCATCCTTATCATGCTCTAAATACCAAGCTTTCATTTGAAACTCATCAAGCGCCCTTTTAAGTCCTGCAATATCTCTGCCTGGTTCACAAAGATTTGCAATAACTTCACTCAAGGTAAGCCCTAGCAGTGCATTTGGAACATTTGCAAGGGATGCTACTAAAATGAGCTTGCTCACATCAGCCACAAGGTTTTGCTGATATTGTGCATCTATTTCTTCTGCAATTGCCTTTCCGTTTGAAGCGATATCATGGGCAATCGCATTAGACAGTTCAGGCTTTATTTGTGATACAGTGGTAAGCATACTGCGATCATTAAGATCAAAGTCAAATACATTAATCAGATACTTGGTTTTTGCCTGTTTTTCATTATCAACATAAAGACCTGTTACAATTTGTCTCATAAGCCTTATCAAACCTCGTGTTTGCTGAAATCCGGGGTTTTCTTTGAACCTAGCATACAAATCCCTTATTGAAGGGTGAAAAGGATAACTGTCCTTTATTCCGGTATATATACGTTCCGGTGCAACAGTTGTAAAACTCATTTTTTTGGCGTTTGAAACTGCTTCCTGATAACCCAGGGCAACTTGATTT
>JAAZCB010001133.1 GCA_012513545.1 Clostridiaceae bacterium | reverse complement strand
CTTTCTACTTTATCCATATAACCTTTCAAAATAAATTTCCTGATTAACGTACTGCTTACAACGTTATCATCAATTTTTACAGGCGGAATTATCAAAACCCTAAAACCATATCTCTGCCCAAGCTTATAAAGCAGGTCTGTGTTTCCCTGCCCCATATACCCGAATCTGTAATCTTCTCCTGCTACAGCAAGCTTTATATTAAGCCTTTCTACAAGAATAGATTTTACAAATTCTTCTGGCTTCATTCTGGAAAAATTCTCATCAAACTCCTCGAAATATAAATAATCCAGATTCGTCCGACCAAGTAGTTCCACCTTTTTATCAAATGTAGTTATAAGAGGAGTAAACAGACTTTTTCTTATTATGTTTTCCGGGTGCTTTGTAAATGTATACACTACAGAGTTCAAAAAGCTTGCCTTTGACTCACTTATTAAAGTATTTACAAGTTCCATATGACCAACATGTAAACCGTCAAAATTGCCCAAACCCACACCAGCAGGATTTATAAGCACCCTTTCATCACTAGATCCATATATTACATTCATACGCTTTCCTTTATAATTCCGTACAGAACACACAAAAGTATTGTGTATTCAAAAGATTTGGGGGTAATAATCTACACAAACAGCTTCCTTGATTTAAGGAAATAACCTCCATTATACGGAATAATGTCGCCTAACGCCAGAAATCTATTATTCTCGCCGTATACCCTTACAGAACTTAAGCTGTCATCCATAATTCCTTCGAGTTTAACCGATAGACCATTAACCAGTCTTTTCTCATCAGCCGGCTCTAGAATAATATCACTCAAGTCATCAAAAACTTTCTCAATACCTAAAACTCTTTTATCCAATACCTTTTCAACCGAAAAGGCAGTAATCTCTTCAAGCGTTAATGAATCCTCCAACGAGAATTGTCCCGCCTTTGTCCTTACAAGGAAAGACATGTGTCCGCCACATCCCAGCTTTTCCCCTATATCAGAACAAAGCGTCCTTATATATGTACCTTTAGAACAACCTACATCGAAAATGACTCTGTTATTTCTGATACTCAATATATTAATAAAATGTATTTCTACTTCTCTCTCTTTGCGCTCAACTTCTAATCCTGCCCTGGCAAGATCGTACAATTTTCTGCCATTTACCTTTATAGCTGAATACATTGGTGGAAGCTGCAGATATTTTCCACAAAAAGAATTAGTGGCATTTATTATCTGCTCACGGGTAACACTCACATCTTTTATGCTGATTGTTTCCCCTGTACTATCCTGGGTATCTGTAGAAATACCCAAAGTAAGCTCTGCCCTGTAAATCTTGTCTTTATCCATCAGAAACTCAATGGCTTTTGTTGCCTTGCCTATACATATAGGCAACACACCAACAGCGGCAGGGTCAAGAGTACCTGTATGTCCTATCTTTTTGATTTTCAAGATCTTTCGCAGATAACCAATGACATCAAAAGAAGTCATTCCTGCAGGCTTTAAAACATTAAGTATACCATTCATAATTACAGAACTTGTTTTATCTCCTTCAAAATCAATTCCTTAATTTCCTTCATACTGCCCTTTATTGTGCATCCGGCAGCCCTTTTATGTCCGCCTCCCGAAAGCTTGTTTGCTATTTCTGAAACATCCACATAATTTTTGGATCTGAAATTTATTTTAAACTCACCATTAGTCTTTTGCCTCATTAATACCGCAACTTCGACATCTCCAACATTTCTTCCGATATTAACCAAGCCGTCACATTCCTCATCTTTGGCACCGGCACTTTTTATCATGTCATCTGTTATAGTCATAAATGCCACTTTTCCGTCCTCAAGTACCTCAAGGTTGTCTATTGCCATCCCCATAAGCTTCACTTTTGAAAGAGAAGAAGTCTCAAACAGAATTTGGGATATATGAGCAACATCCAGCTCATAATTCAATAGGTCTGCTGTAATCTGGTGGGTCAATGTCGTAGTATTACTAAACCTGAAGCCTCCGGTATCAGTCACTATGGCTACATAAAGGCACACTGCAATGTCCTTGTCAAACTCAAGTCCCATCATTTTTATAACCTGGTATATCATTTCACCAGTAGCAGAGGCACCGGTCTTAACAAGGTTTAAATTCGCAAACTCCGTATTGGTTGGGTGGTGGTCCATATTTATTGTTAAGCCTGCCTTGTTGAATATCTCAATTCTTCTGCCAAGCCGCTCTCTGTCCCCTGTGTCCAACGCCATTACAAGGTCAAAATCTGCAGAATTCCCGTCATAAATCCTGATAAATTCTTTTCCCGGCAAGAAGCTGAAATTCGATGGAATTTCTTCCTCAAGATATATTACCGGATTTCTGTTTTGTTTTTTTAAAGCTAATGCCAGCGCCAGGCTGGAGCCCAATGCATCACCGTCTATTGAGACGTGAGGCAGGATCGCAATTTTGTCAGTATCTTTGATCGAAGCTACAATATCATTTTCAACCATCATAAAACCTCTCATTTCCTGCATTAAATCTTAAAAAATATATACTCACATACAGGTTGAGGACTTAACATCCTCAACCTGTATGCATATTAACATTTTATTCTATTATTCATCATGCTTTGCAGTTTCATTAATCAGCTTCGTAATATACGCACCATGCTCAATTGAGTTGTCAAGTTCAAAATGTATCTCAGGTGTATATCTTAGTTGAATCCTGTGGCCTATTTCTCGTCGTATAAAGCCCGAGGCACATTTTAGACCTTCAAGTGTGTTTCTTTTTTCCTCATCACTTCCCAAAACACTTATAAAAACCTTGGCATAATGTAAATCCCTAGTAACATTAACATGCAACACACTAATAAGTTTTGAAAGTCTGGGGTCCTTCAGCTCATTTTGTATCAAGCTGCTTATCTCTTTTCTTATTTCTTCAGAAATACGTATAGTTCTATCCATCAAAAACACTCCTTAATGCAACTTCTTTTGTGAGAAATTTAACGCGCAACCTCTTCCATAACAAACGCTTCAATAACGTCCCCGACCTTAATATCATTGAATTTCTCTATAGACATACCACATTCAAATCCCTGCGAAACTTCTTTTACATCATCTTTAAATCTCTTTAAGGACGCAAGTTTTCCTTCATGAATAACTATTCCGTCTCGAACAATCCTTATTTCAGAATTTCTAACAACCTTTCCGTCAGTTACATAACCTCCGCCGATTGTTCCGATACCGGACACCTTAAATATCTGTCTAACCTCAATATGACCCAAAACATTTTCTTTATAGGTTGGATCAAGCATTCCTTTCATTGCTGCCTGTATGTCTTCTATAGCATTATAGATTATTCTGTATAATCTCAAATCCACACCTGCATTCTTTGCAGCTTCAACAACATTTGCAGAGGGTCTGACATTAAATCCTATAATTATTGCATTGGAAACCTGTGCCAGAGTAACATCAGATTCAGTTACAGCTCCAACTCCACCGTGGATTATTTTCACTCTTACTTCTTCATTACTGAGCTTGTCAAGGGATTGTTTAACAGCTTCAACTGACCCTTGAACATCAGCTTTAACAATTATATTCAGATCTTTTACATGACCTTCCTTGATTTGATTGAACAAGTCATCCAGTGATACTCTTGCAGTATTCTTAAGATGCTGTTCCCTGTGTTTTTGTTTACGCTTGTCAACAAGCTGTTTGGCAACCTTTTCATCTGTTATGGCATAGAATATCTCGCCCGCTTCAGGTACCTCAGGCATGCCAAGTATTTCAACAGGAGTGGATGGCCCTGCTTTTTTAATCTTATGTCTCTTATCGTCGGTCATAGCCCTTATTCTTCCTACTATTGAACCGGTTACAATAGAGTCCCCGACATTCAAGGTACCTCTTTGCACAAGTACAGTAGCAATAGGACCCTTATCCTTGTCAAGTTTTGCTTCAATAACAGTACCCTTTGCCTGCTTGTCAGGATTTGCAGAAAGTTCAAGCATATCTGCTGCAAGAAGTACCATTTCAAGCAACTGGTCAATGTTAGTCCTCTTCTTTGCTGATACTTCAACACAAATAGTATCTCCGCCCCACTCTTCCACAACAAGACCATGCTCTGTAAGTTCCTGTTTAACTCTTTCGGAATTTGCTCCAGGTTTGTCAATTTTGTTAATGGCTACAATGATGGTAACATTTGCAGCCTTTGCATGATTTATAGCTTCAACTGTCTGAGGCATAACCCCGTCATCTGCTGCAACAACAAGAATCGCAATATCGGTTACCTGGGCACCTCTTGCTCTCATTGCAGTGAAGGCTTCATGACCCGGAGTATCCAGAAATGTTATATTCCTGTTATTAACCTTAACCATGTATGCACCAATGTGCTGAGTAATACCTCCTGCTTCACTGTCTATAACATTAGTCTGCTTTATTGCATCCAGCAAGGATGTCTTTCCATGGTCAACATGACCCATAACTACAACAACCGGAGGCCTTGGTACAAGTTTTGATTTATCCTCTTCATCTGAATCATCAAAGAGAATATCCTCTTCATTTACAACAACTTCTTTTTCCGCCTTGACATTAAATTCATCAGCTATAATTGCAGCAGTGTCAAAATCGAGCTCCTGATTTAACACTGCCATTATTCCAAGAGCCATCAATTTTTTAATTACTTCTGCAGCAGTTTTCTTAAGTGATTCAGCCAAGTCCTTAACTGTAATTGACTCAGGTATTTTTATAGAAGTCAGTACAGCCTTAGGAGGTATATATTTTTCTTCAACCTTTGTTTCTTTTCTTCTGTTTGCAGCCTTCTTCGATTTTTTCACGTCATCATTATAGAATTCATCCAATATGAAGTCATCTGACAGCAGCTTGGATACATCTTTTTTGTCACTAAAAACATTCTTATTAGGAACAGGCTTTTTGTTTTTAACCACAGCAGTACCTTTTACAGGAACATCTCTTTTCTGCTCCCTCTTTGAATCCTTATCAACATCCTTGTTGAAAAATTCGCGTCTGACTTCACTACGCTGTGTTACATTCTCATCCTTTTTTGCTATTGCAGCATCAACTTTAGGTATCTCAAGCGGCTTATTTGCTGTGCGGTTAAAATCGCGTCCTCTGTCACCAGCTGGCCTGTTGCCCTGCCTGTTTGCTGGGGCTCCCCCCTGCTGAGGACGCATATTATCATTTCTATTGTTTGGATATGGCCTTCTTTGAGCATCTCCTGGCCTCGTATCCTTCCTGTTATCATTGAAATTGGTATTGTTTCTACCTGGTGTATTTCTGTTTACCTGTCTGTTATTGTTATTAAAGGACTGAGAATTCCTATTATCAAATCTATCATTTCTGACAGGGTCCCTTTTTACTTCTTCCTTACTGGTGTTATCCTTTTTTATTTCTTCTTTTTTGGGTTCCTCTTTTTTTACATCTTCAATTATTGCTTCTTTCTTATTAATGTCTTCCTTTATAGGTTCTGCACTTTTCTTTTCTTCATTCATAACTTCTTCTTTTTTTATTTCTTCGCTCTTCTGCTCTATATTCTTAAATTCCTCCAGCTTTGTTTGCTCTGTACTTGCTACTTTCTTAACATCGGCTCCAAATGCATCCTTGTTATTGTTATGTTTCACTTCAACCTTTACATTAGCTTCAGCAGAGGCAGGCTTTACAGTATCTCCTGAGATTTTAGCCATATTATCTTCCTGTTCCTTTAAATTCTTTGCTTCTTTTTTAATCTCGTGGCTATTATTTACCTTCAACTCATCATTCCTTTTTTCATTTCCAAAATTCTTTTTAATTTCAGGCCTGGTCTCTCTGACAAAACCTGGCCTTAGTCCTGAGGTTGAAGAGGCCACTTTTACAAACTCATTTTTCTTGTGATTCGTTGTGTCTCTATCATTTCCTTTTCCAAATTTCTTATAGTTATCAGCTTTAGTATCTTTTAATTCCCCTTTAGCATCTAAATTAATCTCCGTTGTTCTGATAATTCTAGGTCCGCTTTTGGTCTCTTTTTTTATATCCTTTACCTGTTCATTACCATAATGCAAAGGTGAAATATTTCTTTTTTCTTCGTTCTCAATTTTCTTATCATCACTATGTCTGATTATGCCTATATGATCATATAAAGCCTCCAGCTCGTTTTCTTCCAACAGACTCATATGATTTTTGACAACTATTTTAATCTCAGCTAATTTTTCCATTAGCCTCTTACTGGTAGTATTCAGTTCCTTAGCAAGCTCATAAACTCTGATTTTTGTCAATCCAATCACCCCCGCATCAATTATTTACACTATCAATCATTTCAATTAAACGCTTTGAAAAATTCTTCTCCAAAATTGCAATCACCGACCTAACGTTTTTACCGGTAAACCTACCGAGATATTCTTTTCTACCATATATTCTTATATTTACATTTCTATAATTACAAGCATCAATAAACCTTTTCCTTGTGTTTTCCGATGCATCCTCCGCTATGATTATCAGCTCGACCTTGCCGGCTTTTATTGCCCGTTCACATGTGTCTTCGCCGGAAAGAAGCCGATTTGCTTTCCTGGCTAATCCAATAAACGAGTAAATCCTTTCAGACATTACTCTCCTCCAATTCATTTTTTAGCGCATTAAATACTTCTTCATCAATAGAAGTCTCGAAAGCTTTTTCAAATCTTCTTGCCTTCCTTGCCTTTTCAAAGCAGTCTGCATTTTTGCAAATGTATGCCCCTCTGCCTGGCTTCTTTCCTATAAAATCTATTGAAATCTCACTTTCCTTATTTTTTACAACTCTTATCAGCTCACGTTTAGGTTTCATCTCCTGACAGCCTAAACACATTCTCAAGGGAATCTTCTTTTGCTTCACTTCCTATCACTTCCTTAGGAATTATGGTTAATGTTTAATATAAATCATCACTTTCATTATCCTGCAAATCATCTTCCTCAACTTCCTGGCTACTAAAATCACCGTTAAAGTTCAAAAGCTGCTGTTCTATAGTAGCCCTAAGTTGTGATTCACTCTTTATATCAATTTTCCAACCAGTCAGTTTTGCTGCAAGTCTTGCATTTTGTCCTTCCTTTCCAATAGCAAGTGATAGCTGAAAATCAGGCACAGTAACTTTTGCGCTCTTTTCCTCATCATTTACATCAACTCTGACAACCTTTGCAGGGCTAAGACTGCTGGAAATATATTCCTTCGGATTGCTGCTCCATTTTATTATATCAATTTTTTCCCCTTTGAGTTCATCTACTATAGCCTGTACCCTTGTGCCCTTCTGACCTACACAAGCTCCTACAGGGTCAACATTGTCATCCTTGGAGTATACAGCTATCTTGGTTCTCGATCCGGGCTCTCTTGATATACTTTTTATTTCAACCGTTCCCTCGTGAATTTCAGGAACCTCCAGTTCAAAAAGTCTTTTGACAAGATTCGGATGCGTGCGTGAAATCATTATCTGCGGACCTTTTGATGTCTTCTTAACTTCTATAATGTATGTTTTAATTCTATCATTAAACCTATATTCCTCACCGGATATTTGTTCCGCAGGGGCAAGAACTGCTTCGGTTTTTCCAAGATCAACTATTACATTTTTTCTTTCAGTTCTTTGAACAATTCCTGTAACAATTTCCCCTTCCTTATTTGAAAACTCTTCAAATATTATTCCTCTTTCAGCCTCGCGAATTCTCTGTACAACCACCTGTTTCGCTGTCTGAGCGGCTATTCTTCCAAATTCCTTAGGCGTAACCTCAATCTCCGCCATATCATCTTCTTCTAATTCTGCGTTAATTTTTTTAGCATTTTCCAATGATATATCCAAATAATCGTTTTGAGGATCGTTGGTAACTTTTTTAAGTGCATAAACCTTAAAATCTCCTGTTTCAAGATTTACAGAAACCCTTACATTCTGTGATGACCCAAAATTTCTTTTGTAAGCAGATATAAGTGCTGCTTCTATCGCTTCAATCAATATTTCCTTATCAATTCCTTTTTCTTTTACCATTTGTTCTAGTGCGTGTATTAAGTCCGCGCTCATTTTTTAGAACCTCCTTATTTAATTTTCTAAAAATTCAATACCCCTCTATATAAATGTACTAATTTCATAAGTCAAACCTTATCAGAACTTGATTGCACGTCTCACCAAGGATACTTGTTCCTTTTCAAACTCCATGCTTTCTTTTTGATTAATTTTTATAGCAATTTTATTGTCTATAATACCAAGCAGCTCTCCTTCAAATATTTTTTTGCCTTCTATAGGCTTAAAAACTTTTACCTCAACAAGCTCTCCCTTAAATTTCTCAAAATCCGATTCTTTTTTAAGCGGCCGGTCAAGTCCCGGAGACGATACTTCAAGAAAATAACTCTGTTTTATCGGATCTACCTCATCAAGTTTATCACTTGTTTCTTCGCTGACAAGCTGGCAGTCGTCGATTGTTATCCCTCCCGGCTTATCTATATATATTCTCAGATACCAATTTGTGCCTTCCTTTAGAAACTCAACATCTACAAGTTCAAAAGAGTTCTTGCTTACAATTGGAAGAACTAAATCAGTTACTGTTTCCTCTATCGTTTTCTTTGCCATATCAAAAACCCTCCAAAAAAAGCAGCATGGTGCCTGATTTCACTCTGAGAAACAGCCCTCAAAAAAAGCTTGAGAACATCGAGTCCCTCGCTTTTTGCCGGATTTCTCTTCAAAAAATAGCTCCTAATGCGAAAGAGTGGGCCTACCCCACTCTTTTCCTTTAAGCTGCTATTTGCTTTAGTCCAAAAGTATTATAACATTATTATTTGTAATTATCAATATTTTATTAGCTATTTATATAATTATTTATTCAAATTTCATGCTTTCCCATATATCGTTAAGTATCTTGGCATTTTTTTCACTCTTTCTGTAATTGGAAATACTTAGTGAAACCAAATAAACCTTACCGTCTTTTTCCAGCACATATCCCGACTCTTTAATAACATCGTTTCCATCCTTTAATGATGCTGAATACTTCTTAACTTTTAAACCTTTAACCTCTGTATCCTCTTCACTGTCAAGAGACACATTTGAATTCATTGATGAAGACATTTTAATTGTATCAAAAAGTTGAGTTGAAAATTCCTCGAAAGAAACACCAGGTCTAACCACTATTGTAACACTCATAATTCCTTCATTATCCTGATAATAAATTGTTTGTGAATTATTAAGCTTCTTATTTTCAACCCATGATACCGGAAGTGTAAAGGTTACTCCCATATCTTTGTTTTCAACAGTCCGGTAAGTTTCAGTTGTATCAACAAGGTCAGGATCGAGTATATATCCCAATTCATCAAAATCAGGTTCATCAAACTTGAATGAATCAAGCATTGATATTATTTTAGCCTTCTTTTCACTATCTTTAAATGTTTCAGCATCAATAATAAATCCAAAGTTATACTTGTAATTTTTCCCAACGACACATATATCCGTTGAATAAATTGTTTTATCTCCTAACTTTATAGTATAATTCATTTTCTTTACATCTTTTCCGCCGATTTTGCCATTTTCGCTGGACTCGAGCTTATAAATCTCCTGATTGAATTCCCTTTTAAAGAATTCCAGTCCTTTACTTACTACCGCCTCTAAAGTCTGGCCTTCATCAATAGAATGAACCGATACATAAATCTTGTTATTGTTTTCATCGATGAATGAAATTTCATTTTCCTTGTCCTCTAGCTTGACTTCCATCCAATCTGCCAGGACCTTCAAGGAGTATCCAAACTTTTTATCCTCATATGGTCTTATTCCTTCTGGAGTAACATCTGAAAGGTCTTCCTCTGTTCCATTACTCCTAAACTCAAGCATGAAAGAGTCCAAAATCTTCTGTATCTCCTTGTCTTCCTTATATTTGCTGTAGTCTTCATAATAAAGCCCCAATGAATAAACCTTTTCATCTTTTATGAAGTATCGTTCCTCATATCCGGCTTCTTTATCCTTGTATATTATTTTTATGTACTCATCCTGTCCGGATTTAAGCTTTTGCTGATTTATCAAAGTGTACCCTTCCCTTACGCTGTTTAGAAGGGCTGACAAAATGCTGTCCAATGTCTGTTCTTCTTTGTCATTAATGCTTAATGCGATAAAATATGTCTCATCCTGATGTACAAATAAGTTCTGTGAACCGTTAAAATTTCTTCGACTTAACTTTAATGTCTTAGGATAGTCGATTGACCATTTATAAAAGCTGTCTCCAACTCTTTCCTTTGAAGTCTTCTTGAGAATAAGGCTAAAATCCTTTATGCTGTTCTCATTCACACTTTCTTTTATCACAGTTATCTGTTGAGTCTTGTCATCATAGCTTACGTCTGCACCAAAATTCTCAGTAATAAATCTTAAGGGCACCATAGTTTTGTCGTTTATTATTCTTGGTGCTTCAAGAAGCTCTGTTTTAGTATTATCTACAACAGCTTCCTTGTTATCTATGTATAGGTTTATTAATACATCATTGTAATCAAGCGTCACGCATTTTAAAACTCCGTCCCAGCTAACTTCTGCCCCGAAGGCTTCAGAAATAACCCTTAACGGCACAAGAGTAACTCCATTTATTACAACAGGTTTTTCTACCTGAGTTTCCTTCCCGTTTATAGTCAGAACCTCATCTCCAACCTTG
>JAAZCB010001132.1 GCA_012513545.1 Clostridiaceae bacterium | reverse complement strand
ATTCTTTTTTCTTTGTGGCGGCCTGTGCCAGTTCATCTGTGAACATCGACAACGTCATTTGTTTTTTCATGGTTCTATTATACCAGATATTTCTTTGTCACGCCAGCCTTTGCGCGGTGTTGCCTTAGTATACCACATTTCTGTTTTTTGCAAGATTAATTTTTTAGCTATACGTCTTTTCTATGAATACGTATACTACATAGGGTTGTATGTATCAATTCTCTACGGGCAATTGTGCAATTCGCACAATTGACAATTTTATTAGTTTGTGATAAAATAAAAAAAGAAAGAGTTGAGTTGCATGGATCGATTAGACGAAGCGTTATCTTTACATTGGGCGAAAGTACACCATATTGGAAATAACAATCCTGTTATTTTTCAGGTTCGTAATCTTCGTAACAATAAAAAGCCAAATCCCAATAAACTTTTCGTAATCGAAGGTATTTGGGCATTTAATGCTGCTATTTCCTCGCCAATTGAGTTTGTTTGTTTCTTATTATGTCCGGATATTTTATACACGCCTGAATTGAGAAACAGCATAGCATCTCATTTCACAGATACAGATTATATTTATATATTATCTCAAAAGGTGTTCAGCTCTATATCAGAACGGGATAAGCCTGATGGTTTTATGGCTTTATGTAAATTCAAATCACGAAGCCTTGCTGATATTCCGTATAAAGATAGCATTATTATGGTTTTGGACGGTTTGGAGATACCTGGTAATATAGGCACAATTTTTCGTTCATGCGATGGGTCAAACGCTTCTGCCGTATTTATTTGTAACAAAAAAGCAAGAATGACACATCCTAAAGTTATAAAAGGAAGTATGGGTGGTGTCTTTAATGTCCCGTTTTACGAATTTGTAAATACAGAGGATTGTATAGCTTGGTTGCGTCAACGTAATTTTAAAGTCTTTCTGGCAGATACACGATCACAGATAGATTATCATGACCATAATTATACGGGTAATATTGCATTAGTAGCAGGTAGCGAACGATACGGAATCGAAAGAATATGGTACGACTATCCATATGTAAATACTGTATCCATTCCAATGCTTGGAAAATGTGACTCATTAAATGTAGCTATAGCCAGTACTATCATCCTTTATGAAATACGTCATTTCAAAAGTAGAGGTAATACATTATGATACTTTCTCTGGCGTTTTATGTTCATTGTATTGAATATAATGGTGGGACACTGCTTTTTAACTATGATGGTGGAGGGTTAGCATATTTGCCTTTTTCTCTTTCAAACAACGCGATAGACAGTTCTATGCTTTCTGATGCTGAAATACAAAGTCTTATTGATATGAAGATGCTCTCGCATATAGATTGCCTAGACTCCTCATTAAGGGATACAGACACATTACATATTACGATTGAATTGACCGACCTTTGTAACTATAGTTGTGCATATTGTTATCAACAGCCTTGGGAAAAGCATGGAACGATTGATTTCAACACAATCGAATCTATCTTACGTTATATAGAAAACTATCTTGATATTACAAACAAAACATCACAGCATATTCGCCGACTACAGTTAAACTTTATTGGTGGTGAACCTTTACTTGAGCAAGATAAACTGGTTTTGATATATCATCGTATTTCCATGATTTGTTCTTCTCATAATATTCATCTTTATGTTCATATCGATACCAATGGTTCCCTTTTGTCTAATGAATTATTAACAAGCATTACTGATGAATTATTTCTCTCGATTACACTTAGTTCCAAAAAAGATCACAATTCTTTGCGGAGAGGGAGCGTGTTACTTGACAGTTATGATCGCACCCTTGAGAAACTTCAGATGATAACTGAGTCTCATTTAAAAAGTGTTAGAACCTCTATTCGATATAATACACATCATAATAATATTTCGGAGTTTCAGTCATTTGTAGAATCTATTTCAAAATCCGGATTATGCATTGACGAGATCGTTCCTATGTATATAAGAAATGTTCCAGGTTGTTCTTTTATTAATAAGTTGTCGCCTCTTGAATTTGTCACTTGGAATTCTACTGAAGCGATTGATATATTGATTATAAATGGTTTTAAAATATCTTATTATCCCCAGGTGCAACTTAAGCTCTGTAAAGCATATCAGTCAGGATCATACAAGTTTTTCAGCGATGGATCTATTGGAGTATGTGACGCTACAGATTACATCCGGAATATGCCAAATATTAATGATTACTGCGATAGAACACCTGAAATCGAACAAATATTCAAAGGGTACAAAACATATACCCCTATTAATGATAAAAAATGTTCTTCTTGCAAAAAACTAATCGGTTGCGGTGGTGCTTATTTCTGTAAAGAAAACCCTTGTTTGAATAGCAGATACGATGATCTGCTGTTTATTAAAACGTTCGCCAGATATATAGATATGGGTAAAGGCGAATTTTTTACTATTACAAAATCGGCTGAATGCTAAAAGGAGGTGTTAGAATGAAAATATATGTTCGTTTCGTGTCATCAACAAAAAATTGTGGATGCTGTTCTGGTTCTCACAGTGATAATTGAATCGTCGATTGTCCCTCTTTTCTTTGAAACGGGTTTCCCGTTTCTTTTTTTCAGCATCGTTGTCATATAAATATAGTCTTTCATTATTTGAATTCTTACAATCATGGTCATATATATATGACTAATGGTCTTATCTAACATCCGAACATATGATATACTGATGTTGGAGGAGATAAAAATGTCAGGGAATATAGTGGAAAAAGATCCGGCAACAAAGGTGGCCCGGCAGCGGTTAAGCGTACTGGAGATGGCCGAAACGCT
>JAAZCB010001131.1 GCA_012513545.1 Clostridiaceae bacterium | reverse complement strand
TAAGCGTGCCGAGACTAACTCCATACCCTTCAAAGCCGTTGTAGGCCTCGAGGATTTTCTTTATGTTCTCACTGTTATTATCCAGAGGATAGCCGTGTTTTTTTGATCGGGCTTTTAGTGCCATACCGGCAAAATAAACGCTTTCCTTATCATCTTCTATTTTCTTTTGGAGCTCATTATCGTCTATGTTACTGAACTTATCGGTATTAGTGAGCAGCAATTCATTTTCTCTTACCCATTTTGCACTAATCTGGGCTATACCCTTGGTTGATCCAACCCAGTCGTCTTCTAGTGTGTAACACATCATTTCCCTGAATATTACTGAACTTATCAGCTCTTTGTTAATGCCTAATTCTTTACTATTCCTGCAGAGAACAGGATACAGCGAGTTTATCTTGTCAATAGCATCTTCAATATCATATTTGTTATGTAAGGGTATAACTCTTATACCGTGTTCTTTTACAGCATTGTCCAGTATTCTTATTAATTCGGCTTCAGCTTTAGGTACATAATTATTTATCAGGCCGCCATAAGCATATTCAAGGAATAATATTTTGTTTAAAGCAGAGGGGGACAAATCTTGATCACTTATTTTATGTATATGGTTCATTTCGAATTCTGACTCGGATATGTATTTGGGCATTTCCTCCGATGTAAGCAGAGATTTTATTTCTGTAGGAACACAGAAGTACTTGTTGAATACATCAGGGCATATTACTATAGACTCAGTCATTTTGCCGGAAAAATCGTACTGTTTGATTAAACCTGCTTCGTTATCAGAAAAGCAACCATATACTATGTTGTCTTTAATCAGATCAATCTTGTTGTCTGAGTTAATGCGAAAGGAGTATTCAATATTATTTTTCTTTATAGTAACCGATCTTGCTTGCCTATTCCACTCAACTTCTCCTGGGTCGACCAAACTGTCCAATGGCTGCAAGGAACCGGACATTATTGTCTCAAGTAAGGGTTTATTCTCAGAAATGCTCTCTATAGAGAAAACAAAGCTGATTATTGTTGTCAGAATAAATACCAAAACTATAAAAATAGTTATTTTTGAAAATCTTTTCATTATTACTCCCAATCATATATTTCTATTATGTATCTCTATCTATTAATTAATTACTTTATAATGTTTTTATAAAGATTTCAATACAAAATTTATTAATAATTTGTTTTGTCAAGTGAAAATAAAGGAGAAATAGGCGTATAGAGGCAATTTGATTTCCCATAAAATTCTTAAAAAATTTTTATTTTTTTGCTTGACATTTTGATATGATCTAGTTAAAATATACTTTGTCGGTTGAAACATTTGGTGACATAAATCGATGAAATAATTTTGTATGGCCCATTGGTCAAGTGGTTAAGACACCGCCCTTTCACGGCGATAACAGGGGTTCGAGTCCCCTATGGGTCACCATTTAACCTGTTATGATTGCTGGTCTGTTAGATAATTGTGATGCTGGCAGACCAGTGAGCAGGTCAAACAAAATGGCCCGGTAGTTCAGTTGGTTAGAATGCCAGCCTGTCACGCTGGAGGTCGAGGGTTCGAGCCCCTTCCGGGTCGCCATTAAAACTTAATATGCTGGTGTAGCTCAGCAGGTAGAGCAGCTGACTTGTAATCAGCAGGTCGGGGGTTCGATTCCGTCCACCAGCTCCATATGGAGGGGTTCCCGAGCGGCCAAAGGGGGCAGACTGTAAATCTGTTGTCTCTGACTTCGATGGTTCGAATCCATCTCCCTCCACCAATAATAAAAAAACCTTGTACCAAGTAGTAATTCTTAGTACAAGGTTTTTTATGTAATTGACAAGCAATCATATTTTTAGCCATTAATAGAGTTAACTATCTCCTTAAACATGTTCCCTCTTTCCTCAAAGTTCTTGAACATATCAAAACTTGCGCTTGCAGGTGACATAATAATAATGTCTCCACTATGCGCCGCTTGATAAGCTTTCTCTACAGCTTCCTTAAGAGAACTGCATTTTAATACATTAACATCCTTACCGTTCCCCGTCTTCATAATTTCATTACTTAATGCCTTTTCAATTTTAGTACCTGTCTGTCCAATCAAAACAAGGCATTTAACTTTCTCTGCAATTACTTCTCCCATTGCATCATAAGGAATCTTCTTGTCATAGCCTCCTGCAATGAGGATAACCTTTTGCTTAAATGAGTTCAGTCCTGCAATAGTTCTTGTAGGACTGCTTGCAATAGAGTCATTGTAAAATCGTATGCCGTTTAATTCTCTAACCTGTTCAATACGATGCTCAACACCCTTAAAAGTAGCCGCAACCTTATGAATATTATCAATATCAACATAGTCTATAACAGCACTTATAGCAGCAAGATAGTTTTCAATGTTATGTACACCGGGAATGACTATATCCTCCTTATTTACTATCAAGGCTTCTTTACCGGAATTTCTGTATACAATACGATCATCCTTCATATAAGCCCCTTTATCAAGTTCGCTTAATCTGCTGAAAAACACCACATTTCCCTTTGCTTCAACTGAAAATCCTTTGGTAATATCATTATCATAATTTAGTATCAATTTGTCCGATGGCTTCTGATTAACAAAAATGTTCTTCTTAGCCTCTATATATTCATCCATCGATTTATGAACATCCAGGTGATTTGGTGAAATATTTGTTATTACAGCTATATTCGGGCTTCTTTTCATTGTATGAAGCTGAAAGCTGCTTAGTTCAAGAACTACCATATCAGTTTCCCTTATTTCCTCAACCCTGCTCAACAATGGTATACCTATATTCCCCCCAAGCCAGCAATTATATCCCTGTTCTTTAAGCATATTATATATCAGAGTTGTAGTTGTAGTCTTTCCGTCACTACCCGTTACTGCAAATATAGGTGCACAACACAGTTCAAAAAAAACCTCCATCTCGGAAGTAATCTCAGCTCCCTCTTCTTTAGCTCTTAATATCTCAGGTAAGTCATATCTCATACCAGGGGTTCTGAATACAACATCAAAGCCTTTTAAATTCTTTAAATATTCATCTCCCAAGCTGAACTTGATGTTAAGGTCCTTAATTTCTTCGAGTACTGGTCCTAATTTATCCTCATTTGACTTATCAAACGCCATTATATCTGCATCCATACTATATAAATATTTTATCAGTGGGGTATTGCTAATTGCTATACCTAAGACTGCAACCTTTCTATGTTTCATTTTACTCCTGAATTCATTGATTTTCGTACTCAAAATATTTCCTCCTGTTTATTTGCTTATATAATTTACAGTTAATAAATATATTAAGAAACACTGACATTTTAAGCAGAGTAAAGGCATATTCGCATAAAATATCATCTCTTTTCATACATAAAACCATATAGTATTATTATATGGCAAAAAAAAAATGAAATATATTAATTGCTTTCAATTTTATTTCATCAGTAAACTTTTTTTCTTCTATTGTTATTGTATTTAAACTGCATTAATGTTTTGTCCCACTTTCGTTCCCATTTTTCAGAACCAAAAAGCCTTGAAAATTCAATACACTGTTGAAGGAACACTTCTTCATTTTTCAATTTGTTCCTTGAGAGTTTCTCCCGTATGTACAAAAACGTTCCGTGCTTGTCGTAGAGAACAATATTATCTCTGCATATCATATATAAATATGTTCCCACAATCTTTTCCTCATATAATATTTCCTCGAATATTTCCGGGGTATACGTTACCACTTTAACGTTAAGATACTTTTCCTTGACGAGTTCAAGC
>JAAZCB010001130.1 GCA_012513545.1 Clostridiaceae bacterium | reverse complement strand
CGAGTTTACATTCTCTTAGCCTTGGAGCTTTAGTTCTTGGAATAATCTGGTGCACGATTAAAATGTACACCCGAATAATAAATATTGTTTTGAATTTATTCTTGCTATATAATATAATAGTGTTGTTTTTTACTGAAGAATCAAATTTTAAGATATATTCTGAATGGAGAAAAGATGATTAAAGAACCCTCAGAAACAAGGAATTTCGGCAGCAAGGAAATAGCCAGTGCTGCCATTAAGCTTGCGTTAACTGTGGACAGGCATGAGGAAAAGCAGTGCCAGTCCGAATACCACAAGATGGGGATTTATACTGCTGCCGTAGACTATGGAGGTGAATTTATTACCTCTGTTATGAAAATAGTAGAAAGAGCAGTGGTTTCATCAAAAAGGGAAGGTGTTATTGCTGACAGTCATGTTGAAGAGGGTGCTGTTGCAGGAGCCACCAGAGAAGCCTTGTCACAAATTATGACAAAAGCTTTAGGTCTTAATGTCGGGGGAAAGATTGGTGTAGCAAGGCATAAAAACCATATAAGTGTAGCAATTTTTTTCGGTATTGGACTTTTACACCTTAATGAGGTCTCAATTGGACTTGGACACAGGGTTGTATAAAAATTTGCATATTAACAGAGTTTATAAATGATGCATTAAAAAGCACTAGACAAGTTCATATCATAATAAGTATAATAAAAGAACGGCAGAATGGTAGAATGGAGGTTAGTTAAGTGACTGTAAGGGCAGTAAGAGGTGCAACAACCGTACATACTAACACTACAGATGATATTATTAAAGAGACAACTATACTTTTAAAGAATATTGTTGACTATAATAATTTAAATGAAGAGGATATAATCAGTATTATTTTTACTGTTACAAATGATATAAACGCAGCTTTCCCTGCTAAGGCTGCAAGGGAAATAGGGTTTACAAAGGTTGCTTTAATGTGTATGAAGGAAATGGAAGTACCCGGAAGTCTTGAAAAGTGTATAAGAATACTAATTCATGTGAATACAGATAAAAGCAACGATGAAATAAGACATGTTTATCTTAACAATGCAAAGATATTACGACCGGATCTTATGGAATAAGGCAACTTAATAATTTTACCTGGGAGATATTTATGGAAGACAACAAAAAAATTGCCATAGCAATAGATGGACCTGCAGGTGCGGGAAAAAGTACTATAGCAAGGATAATTTCTGAGACATTGAACATTTTATACCTTGATACTGGAGCTATGTATAGGACAGTTGCGTTGAGAGCTATAAGGGATGGAATAGATACCCGATCTCAGGATGAACTAAAGAAAATGATAGAAAATATTAATATAAAAGTCACTTATTCAGATAATAAACAGCATATTTTTTTGGATGAAGAGGATGTCACTGAATTAATCAGGACTTCCGAAGTTTCCATAGGGGCCTCTAATGTAGCTGTAGTACCTGAAGTCAGGATTAGAATGGTTGAAATTCAAAGACAGATAGCATCACAAAACAGTGTAGTTATGGATGGAAGAGATATTGGCACATATGTTTTGCCTGATGCTGAATTTAAGTTCTTTCTTAATGCATCATTAGAAGAGAGGGCAAAAAGGCGCTACAAGGAACAGTTGTTAAAAGGTATAACAGGCACTTCTCTAGAAGAAGTTAAGAAGGATATGGAATACAGGGATAAGAATGACAGCAGCAGGGAGTTTGCACCACTTTGCAAGGCGACTGATGCAATAGAAATTGATACAACCAATATGAGTATTGAAAATGTTGTTGATAAAATTCTGGGGTATATAAAAAGCTATGTTTGAAAAAATTGTCAGACTACTAGTTACGTTAATTATTACGCTGTTATACAGGGTTGAAATAAAGGGAAAAGAAAATGTCCCGGAAAAAGGTTCTGCTTTATTATGTGCCAACCATGTGGGTGAACTTGATATGTTCTTTTTTGGATACAAAATCAAGCGTTTGGTGCATTATATGGCAAAGGAGGAGCTGTTTAAAGTCCCATTGATGGGCAGCTTCATTAAAAGACTTGGTGCCTTTCCTGTTAAAAGAGGAAAAGGAGATGTACAGGCAATAAAAACTTCATTACGCCTTTTGAATGAAGGCCATATAGTGGGGATATTTCCGGAAGGTACAAGGTTAAAAAACAGGAGCAGTAATGCCAGAATTAAACCTGGGGCAGCATTGCTTGCCCAGAAGTCCGGTGCTCCTATACTTCCGGTTTTAATAAAAGGTAATGGCAAACCTTTCAGCAATATAAAAATTATATTTGGAAAACCATTTATACTTGATTTAGATAAGGATAAGAAATATACTAGTAATGAGTTGGTTGAAATAAGTGAAGATATAATGAAAAAGGTTTATGCACTAATGGAGGAAAATTAATTGGATATTGTTATTGCCAAATCGGCTGGTTTTTGTTTTGGTGTCAGTAATGCAGTCAAATTGGTTTATAAACTTTTGGAAAACAGTAATGATAGTAATATATATACGTATGGTCCGATTATTCACAATAACCAGGTAGTTGAACACCTTAATGACAAGGGTGTTAAAAAAATTGAGTGTATTGATGAAGTGAAGGAAGGCGGACATGTTGTTATAAGGGCTCACGGTGTTACACCAGACACATATAAAAGCATTAGTGATAAGGGGTTGATTTTGGAAGATGCCACATGTCCGTATGTAAAAAAAATACACAATCTTGTAAAGGAGAAGAGCAATGAGGGTTACAAGATTATTATTTTAGGAGATAAGCAGCATCCTGAGGTTATTGGAATAAATGGCTGGTGTGACAACAACTCATATATATTTGACAGTGAGGAAGATATTGATAAGGTTGCAGCGTGTGATGAAAAGGTCTGTGTTGTTGCACAGACTACACTTACACAAGAAAAATGGGAAAAGTTAAATGAAAAGCTGAAGAGCAAATTTAATAATATTTTAACATTTAATACGATTTGCAATGCTACCAGTACAAGACAGAATGAAGCAGCAGAAATTGCACAAAATGTTGACATGATGATAATAATTGGGGGAAATGACAGTTCTAATACCCAAAAGCTTTATGACATTTGCAGGAAACACTGTCCTATGACTTATAAGGTAGAAACTTCCGGTGATTTACCACCGGTAGATATAAAAAAAATTAAAAAAATAGGTATTTCTGCCGGAGCTTCAACGCCGGACTGGGTAATTGAGGAGGTTATTAAAAAAATGAGCGAATTAAACAATCAACGAATGGTCGATTTGAAAGAGAATGAGGAAGATGTAAATTTTGCCGATATTTATGAAAGTTCTTTCGTAAAAATACATTCGGGAGATGTCGTAAAAGGAAAAATAATCGGTTTTAACAATAATGAGGTTTTTGTTGACCTGGGTTACAAATCGGATGGAATTATAACCCTTGAGGAATATACTGACGAACCTGACTACAAATTGGATAAGAACATCAAAATAGGCGACGAAGTTGAAGTTCTTGTCTTGAAGGTTAATGATGGGGAAGGAAATGTAGCTCTTTCCAAGAAGCAAGTAGATGCACTTAAGGCCTGGGATGGGATAGTCAAGGCTTATGAAGACAAAACTCCTGTTAAAGCTATTATAACCGAAGTAGTTAATGGTGGTGTTTTAGCTAGTGCGAGTGGTGTAAAAGTATTTATACCTGCTTCTCAGATTAGTGACAAGTTTGTAAAAGAATTGAATGAGTTCCTGAAGAAAACTGTTAATATAAGAATAATTGAGTTTAATGAAAAGAAACGTAAGTTCGTGGGTTCACAAAGAGTTATTCTTGAAGAAGAAAAAGCTGCTCTTGCAAGTGGTACATGGAGTAGTATAGAGGTTGGTAAGGTTTATTCCGGAACAGTAAAAAGTCTTACTGATTTTGGTGCATTTGTAGATATCGGAGGAATTGACGGATTGATTCATATTTCTGAGCTTTCCTGGAATAGGGTAAAGCATCCTTCCGAGGTATTAAAGGTTGGAGATAAGGTTTCGGTTAGTATTCTTGAATTTAATAAGGATAAGAAAAAGGTATCTCTCGGTTACAGGAAAATGGAAGACAACCCTTGGTATAAAGCAGCTCAGAAGTATAATGTCGGTGATGTTGTAAATGTAAAAGTGCTGCGCTTTGCTCCGTTTGGCGCATTTGTTGAACTGGAAGATGGAGTAGATGGTCTTGTTCATATTTCACAAATCTCAACAAAAAGGCTTGCCAAACCCGAAGATGTTCTTGAAGCCGGGATGAAAGTTGAAGCTAAAATAACAGAGATGGATATCGAAAACAAGAAGATCAGCCTTAGTATAAAGGAAGTAAAGCCTATTGATCCTGTTACGGAAGATGCTCCTTCGGATGGAAAAACAGATTCTTCCGAGGCGGTTAGTGAAGAAACCCCATCTGAACACAAAGAGGAAATGAATTTGACCCTGGGAGACATGATGAATAATAAAGAATAGATTCTATTAATGATTACTGATAATTTATAAAGATCCGGTTACCTTTTTATTGCAGGCATCCGGATCTTTTTATGTTTAAACAATAATAAATTTATGTAAGAAACGGAGAAAACAAGAGCATTATATTAATAAACTAAGTATAATCGTGAATATAAAAATTTTTAACAAAATCTATTGACTTTTTAGGCAAAAGTGCTAAAATAGTTTCTGTTGAAATTTAGTGCATAAAAATAAAGGAAGCTTCTGTTGACAAGCATACAAGACCTTAGCTACATTGAAATAACATTGAATAGAAGCAATACTTATAAAAGCACATATTGAATTTCAAATAAAAAGAAAGGTTGTTGATATTTTAAAAATTTAAGGGGGAAGAGAAATGAATGCTTTGGGCCGTCATATACTGGCAGAAATTTATGGCTGCGATGCTTCAATACTAAATAATCGCAGTTTGATTGAAAAAATCATGGTAGAATCAGCTCTTGAAGCTGGAGCTGAAATAAGGGAAGTTGCTTTTCACAAATTCAGTCCACAGGGAGTAAGCGGTGTAGTTGTAATATCCGAATCTCACCTTGCTATTCATACCTGGCCTGAGTTAGGATATGCTGCAGTTGATGTATTTACGTGCGGTGAAAAGGTAAACCCATGGGATGCTTGCAATTTCTTGACAGAGAAGTTTAATGCCAAGCATATGACCGCAACCGAGGTGAAACGTGGAATATTCGAAGAACCTGTTAAAGTTGCCAATTTATAAAATTTAATTTATTGTTCGTATATAAAAGATTAAATATTGACCTTTGTTATAATCAATAGGGATATATATGATGTCAGTGACAGAAGAATTAAAAAAAGCGTGCCTGTACAGTAAAGGCATGCTTTTTTTTATGTGAAACACATAATATGATATATTCAATTTCAATATATTCTCAACTTTTTTTGCTGTATATTCATCTTTTTTGCAACTTCTTATTTATAGGTAGTGGTATAGCGTGTTAGCTGGTTTTGTGTTATGAATTAAGGATATAGCTTAATGATCTATATCTTTAATTCGGCAAAATTCTTTAAATCCTGCTATTATTCTGCTTGAAGTTACCAAACTTTCACTATGTCCTCAATTATATCATTTTATTCAACATTTTTGTAAATTTTGTATTAGTCTGTGATATAATAATAATAATTCATATTTATGTATATGGTAAGAACTAATATTTTATAAATGAGGGGAGAAATCGGAGATGAAACTATCAAAAAGAAAGATATGTTCTGTAATATTATCAATAAGTATTATTGCTGCTACCATTGCTATACCGGCTTATGGTGACGCAAACAAGAATTTTGTTCCGCAAATGACAGCAATTGACGGCAATGAAAATCAGTCATTTGCAATTGGAGAATTAAGTGAAGAGTCAGGTGAAACACCTGAAAAAATTGTTGAAAGGAATTATAACAAGAAACTGGTTGGTTCTGATGATAAGAAACAAAAAGGTTTTAAAATAGTAAAAAAGTCCAAAAATTCAATGGGAAGAACAGTCATATCAACAGTTCAGACCTTTAATGGATTTAGTGTATATGGTACCGATCAGAATTACCATGTGAATAATGCTGGCGTAATAGAGTGCATAGCGGGGAGTAATGTAGATGACATTGAAAACAAGGTTATATCAATGAACTTTTCTGCTAAATATTCACAAGAAGATGTATTGAAGGCAATAGAAAATCACCTGGGGTTTGCACCGGATTATGAAGTAACTCCCAAACCTGAAATTATTCTATATCCTATAAGCGGCAAATATCATTATGTATATGAAGTAGAAGTTGAAGCGTCTTCGCCTCGTTATATTAGCTGTACTTACTATTTTGATGCAAACGATTTATCCGTCATGTCTGCAAATGGTCACATTCACAGTATTAATGATAATGAAATTCCGGTACAAGGAAGCGGTGTAGGTCAATCCGGAGTGGAAAAGGATTTGAAGATGGTGTATAACACTACTGATGGAAAGTATTATTTGAAAAATACAGTTGATAATTTTAAAACATCTTATGGTTGGAGTGGTTGGTTAAAACCAGATATAGAAAGGGAAATTAGTCAATTCAATCCAGCACCAACTATAATAGCACCGTTTAGTTATACTGACGATAAATTTGACTCGGGTGATGATGAGGCTATAAATAATGAGGACTGGAATGTCATCTATCAAAGAGCCGCAGTGGATGCACACTCTAATGTAACAAAAATAATAAATTTTTTTAAGAATGCACCTTTTTATAGAAACCGCCAAGCGGATAATGATGCTGAAAATATTGATGAAGTTTATGTTATTGAGCAAAATGAAGAAACTAATGAAAATATAAAAATGCATGTTTTAATTTCAACAAATGAACCTACAGGACTTGGATCGTCTCTTGGGCACCCAACTGCATGGGGCAGTAAAAATTATTTAGGCATACATTGTCATCCAGGCGAAAATGGAAAAATTATATCAGCCTGCTTGGATGTTTTAGCTCATGAATATACTCATGGAATTCTTGAATTCGAAGGATTAACAGGTCTTCAACCAGAAACTAGAGCAGTTCACGAAGGTGTTGGAGATGTATTCGGAATATTGGCAGAATACTTTATTACCAATGATTATTCAGTACAAGAAAATGGTCTCGACGAAACAATAAGCGGATTAATAGCTGAAGATATTTATTTTACCGGGTACTTGAGAGATGCCTTCGATCCAGAAATTAAAACATACGCTGCTTATGATGCTAAGGAAAATGCCACTCAAAATGATGGAGGTGGACTTATAAGCAGAGCATCAGGTCTTATGGCATTAGGTGGCGAAAATGTAAATGCAATAGAATATGGGAAAATAGCGCATATTTTCTACAATGCAATAAATGATGGTTATCTCACACAAGAAACAAATTTAAAACAATTTGCTAATTATGTAGTACAATCAGCCAGATTATTATACGGTGCTAACAGCCAGGAGTGCAAAAGCACAAAGGATGCTTTTTTTGCAGTAGGCCTGCTAGATACACCTCCTACAAATTTCACTTGTACAAATTTTGATGATATTACAGTTAATCTTGCATGGAATGGAGAGACAGGCAAAAATGTCGGTGTTTACAGAAAAAGTGCAGGAACAACGGATGAGCCTTACTTGTTCCATACAACAAGTAGCACAACAGGATTTACATTCAATACATTATATGGAAGCATGGAATACTATATAGCTTATATTGATCAATCAGATATCAGAACTTCTGCATATAGTAATGCTGTTAATATTGAAAGACTGACAAAAAATGCTCCAACAAACTTTAGGATAACAAACAGAAGCTGTTTAGATATTCAGTTCAGTTGGAGTGGTACAACAGGAGAAAAATTTGCGGTATATAGAAAAATAAGCGATACAAATGACGAATTTGTGAAGGTTGGTGAAACAACAAACAAGCAAATTACTGTAGATACATTTCTCGGCAAATGTGATTTTAAGGTAGCAGTAATAAGCTCAGACGGAACCAGACTTTCTCCATTCAGTAATGTATATTCTATTGAATCATATTTAGATGCGCCGAGTAACTTTTATAAAGAAAGTTCTACGGGATCAACAGCTACATTTTCCTGGAATCAGCATAATGATGAAAGAGTTGGCCGGTATGCTGTGTATAGAGTAAGACCTGGAACTTTAGATACTCCAGAAAAAATTGGCGAGACAAAGTATAATTCTTTGAAAGTCAATTTAGCATCTGGTACATATGATTACATGGTTGCAATTGTAGATATTAATGGGAATAGAATGTCAAGATTCAGCAACGTAGTGATTGTAAGCAAGTAAAGCATAAGGAAGCAGAGGAACATTTCTTCTGCTTCCTTTCTTATGTATTTTTATCAATGGGTATTATTTGGAGCAGCGCCATGGTACTGGTTGGCAGAATACCCGAGGAATACAGAAAAATGTGTCAGGTGCTGCCCTTATAAGCGTTAACCGATACTTGATGAATTTCATGGTTGTGTATTGGTAGAAAGATGCCTGTAAATCGGGCATTTTTTTACTTTAGTTGCATATATGCTTTTTATATAGTGAACCTTTATTTTTATTTAGGAATATGCTAATATATATCTAAATATGTTTTTTACTTAATTCCATTGACTTTTAAGGAGAAAATATGGATAAGACATTGGTTATATTAAAGCCTGATGCTGTAAAAAGGAAGCTTGTCGGAGAAATCATTTCAAGATTTGAAAAAAAGAATTTAACAATTACCAACATGAAAATAATGTCTATCGATAAGAACACTGCTTATGAACATTATTCGCATGTTAAGACTCTTCCTATTTTCGAGGAAATGATTAGGTTCATAACATCGGGGCCTGTTGTTGCTCTGATAATTGAAGGCGAAAAAGTTATCGATGTAATAAGAAACATGATTGGCAAAACAAGCTGCTTTGAATCAATGCCCGGGACAATAAGAGGTGATTATGGGTATCATCGGTATGAAAACCTTATACATGCGTCTGATTCTATCGAAAGTGCCAATGTAGAAATAAATAGGTTTTTTCCTGAAATGCAGGAGTTTGATTAATTTCCAAAACTATGCACTCTTTATAAATATACTAATATACAGAATGGAGATATGGGCCTTATGATTATGGATTATGAAGGCTTCAAGAAGGAAGTTTATAATCTTTCAGGCATTGATCTTGGTTCTTACAAGGAAAAACAGATGAAAAGAAGGCTGGACTCTTTAATTGCCAAAAACGGTTTTGATAATTACTGTCAGTACGTAAATGCATTAAAGGAGGACAGGCATCTTTATAATGAGTTCATAAATTATATGACAATTAACGTTTCAGAATTTTACAGGAATCCTGAACAATGGGAGAAATTAAAGTCCATTGTTCTACCTATTCTATTAAAAGAAAATAAGACTCTGAAAATTTGGAGTGCCGCCTGTTCAAGCGGAGACGAACCATATACTCTTGTAATGATCCTGAATGAGTTTTTAAATTTAAATAATATTAAAATAATTGCGACTGATATTGATAAGGAGATTCTTGTTAAAGCCAAAAATGGTGTGTATAATGAAAAGAGCGTAGCAAATTTGCCTGAGAAATATATTGAAAAATATTTTAAAAAAGAAGACAACATGTATCAAATAACCGAGGAAGTAAAAAAATGTGTTGAATTCAGACATCATAATCTTTTATCTGATCCTTACCCTGATAACTGCGATTTGATTGTTTGCAGAAACGTATTAATTTATTTTACGGAAGAAGCAAAAGTTGAAATATACAAAAAGGTCAGCAAGTCGTTGAAAACAGAAGGTATTCTTTTTGTTGGGAGTACGGAGCAGATAATAATGTACACAAATTATGATTTAAAATCGATTCAGACATTTTTTTATCAAAAAATTGATAATACGCAAAATAACAAATAAGGAGTTTTTATGCTTAAGAGAATATTTGCATGGGTTATGCTTGCAGGCTTTGTACTGCTTCTGATAAATTTATGCTTCAGACTTTTTTACTGGAAGGAAAGCATAGTTGTATACGGCGTTTTAGCTGTATTGTATTTTATTATTTTCTTAATGAAAAAGGATAAAATTTATTAGTATTGCATTAGAACTATTTGGTATATAAAAACCACTTCCGACAAATAATTATAGTTGGAGGTGGTTTTTATGGTAGTGGCTGTTTTGAATAGTTTGAATCACATTAAAAAAGAATTGTCAGAAAGAGGCTATGAAGTTGTTGATGTAGAAAAATATAATTATCCTATTGATGCTATCATATATGAAGGAGACTCTTTCCGAATTTCCCACATCTCGAATAATAATATGCCTGAGCCTGTTATGGGTTTAAGGTCGAATTATGGAGTGTTTATTATAAATTCGTCAGGAAAAAGTATAGCTGAGATTGAGGATATGCTAAGAACAAGGTATTACAGTCCATTATTCTGAAACCTGAACTGATACTTATTAACTTGGTAAATAAAATATTGACAAGTATTTCACATAGTGTTAATCTAGTGGAGTAAATACCAAGTAATATACTTGGAATTGGGGGGAGTTGGTTTCATGAAGCTTTCAACCAAAGGTAGATATGGCATTAAAGCTATGCTTGACTTGGCTCTTCACTCAGAAGAAGGTCCGGTAGCACTAAAAAGCATAGCAGAAAGGCAGGATATATCTGATAACTACTTAGAACAGCTCTTTGCAATGCTTAGAAAAGCTGGGCATATAAAAAGTATCAGAGGTTCACAAGGGGGATATCTTCTTGCACAAAATCCTGAGGATATTGTAATAGGATCTGTTCTTCGTGCTTTGGAAGGCTCGCTTGCACCTGTAGAATGTGTATATGAGGATGATACAGTAAAATGCAGCCAATCGGACAACTGTGTTACAAAACTAATTTGGGAAAAAATACGTAACAGTGTTAATGAAGTAGTAGATTCAATAACCTTGAAGGACTTGGTGGAGGATTATAAAAAAAGTAGAAATAATAATAATTATATTTACTATATTTAGAACTAATTTTTTAGTAAAATAAGGCATTATCCATGCTGGGATTAAACGTAATTTTGTGTTTGGAAAGTTCTATAAAGGGAAAATAAATAAATGAAACATATTAAGGTAAGGAGCAACTACCATGAGTGATAAGATTATATATTTTGATCATGCTGCAACAACACCCGTAAAACCTGAAGTGCTTGAGACAATGCTTCCATACTTTAGCAGTAAATATGGAAATGCTTCTTCAATATATTCAATCGGCAGAGAAAGTAAAAAAGCTATTGAAGAAGCAAGG
>JAAZCB010001129.1 GCA_012513545.1 Clostridiaceae bacterium | reverse complement strand
TTTCCTAGCAACGGCCATAATGGGATCCATGTCGCAAGCTTGACCATAAAGATGAACCGGCATTATGGCTTTTGTTTTATCTGTTATTTTCTCTTCGATAAGTTCAGGATTGATATTGAATGTCCTTATATCAGGTTCAACAAATACTGGCGTAGCTCCAACATAAGTAACCGCCAAGGCTGTTGCAATATAAGTATTAGAAGGAACAATAACCTCGTCCCCTTCTCCAATGTCAAGCGCTTTGAGGATCAACATAAGTGCATCTAATCCATTACCTACACCGACACAGTACTTCGCTCTACAATATTCGGCAAAGGCATTTTCAAAAGCTAGATCTTCTTTGCCCCCAATATACCAGGAACGATTGTACACACGATTAAATGCGGCTCTAAGTTCTGTATCTAATTCTTTTTCCATCGGAATAAATGATACAAACGGTATTTTCATTAATATGATCCTCCTCATCATTTCAATAATTAAATCTATTCTTAACTTTTGTTCTCTTTTATGGTATGCAATAATTTTACAATGTCGCTCTTATATAGAAAAACGAAACTTGCACTCAATAAAACTGCTAATAACGTGCTTACAACAATATTATTATTAAAAAGCAAGCGCCACAAAATAAAGAAACCAACCATTAAGCATACAGAGACAATAAAACGGCTATTTACTTCCATCAAATTCATTCGACAAAGCACTAATACACATACTACAACAGAAACGGCATACCCTAATAAAGTTGCAATCGACGCACCTTCAATGCCGAGTACAGGAATAAACACTGAATTAAAAGCAATATTTATAACCGCACCAACAGATAAAATCAACATATTAGGCCATGTTTTTTTTATAACAAGAAACTGATTCGCAGCAACTTGAAACAGCATTTGGAGCAATGGTGCAAGGAATAAATATGGTGCAACAATATATCCTTCCAAATACTGATCCGTAAACAGTATTTTAAATATTCCAAAGCTCCACGCGCAAACAAAAGCAGTTGTTGCAAAAGCGATTATACCCAAATACTCAAAAACCATTGAATTACTTTTAACTTGATTTTTTTCTTTCATAGTTGAAAAAGCGAAAAACTGCCATCCACCTGCGAATGCTGTATATATCAGTTGACTACAGTGACCAAGTTTAGAACCAACAGCATATATCCCTGCTGCGCCAACACCCATTAAATTTGTTATCATAACTTTGTCGCATGAGTTAAAGACCCAATAAATCAAAAAGTTCGGCAACAGTGGAATGGCAATAATCAAGAGTTGTCTCAGTAATCTAAAATTGAACCTTTTAGGGTTGAACCATCGAAAATTCAATATGCCAAATATAACTTCCATAGTCACCCCTGAAACCACAGCTGCCAATGGTAAAGCCACCGTGTAGTATCCAGCCATAAGCACTGGTATGGCAACTGCATAGGAAATCAGTGGGCTAATAGTATTCGTAACCAAAAAGACCTTTCTTTTGTTTTGCATTCTCGTCGGGGCAGAAATGATACTATTTGTAGCACCCACAAGCGTCGCCATTGCTGACAAATACACAACATATGCGTATTTGCTATCACTAAAAAAATAGTACGCTATTATATTCTTGCATAAGACCATGACGATAAATACTATTAATGATGTAAAGCACGTAAAAACTAAGGCTGTAGAACATACATCCTTTTTAAAACTCTCATCGTCATTGTCAAAAAACATACGATACATTGCATCGTACATTCCCATTACAGCGATGGCACTACCAAAATGAACCACGGTATTTGATAAATCACTAATTCCAAAAT
>JAAZCB010001128.1 GCA_012513545.1 Clostridiaceae bacterium | reverse complement strand
TCTTTTAATGTCTGTAAATCTTTCATGATTTCCTCCTACAAATTTATTATGCACCTATTCTACAATTCTATTTTGTATCAATACAGTGACAAAAGTGAAAAAGTTTAGGAAATTTAAATAAATTTTTTAATGATTTTTTGTTATATATATCATATTAATATATATATACTAAATTTATCCCGTTAATGACTTAAATTGGAATTTTAGCGAATTATATTAATACTTTATACTTTAGGATTTTTTTGAAATCATTGAAATAATATGTTTTTCGAGCTCCTTATCCTCACAATATACATAACACCCTTTTTGCCCTCTTGTTAAGAGTGTTTTATATGTGTTCTTAATTAGCTGAGAAGCAATTTTGTCTTCAGCAGTTCTTATACCTGATGAATTATCATCTTTTGATATCATAGTTTTATCAGTAATTATATTACATGTATCTGGGTCAAACCGTAAATCTTTACCTATTAAAACACCTATATAATCAAATTCAAGACCTTGCGATGTATGTATACAACCTATCTCTTCAAATGATTTTGGATTTATTGCCCATATCTTATCTCCATCCAGATTCCATTTTGCCTTAAATCCATCTTCAAGTATTATATCAAATTCACCTCTTTTAAATTTCACATTCCAATCATAACAATACCCTGCGGTTATACGTGCTTTGTTTGTATTTTGATTCTTTTCCCGCAATACATCTCTTAATTCGTTCGGATTTGAAAAAACCTTAAAATCAAAATTGAACTCAGAAAAATCAATATCTACTGCATCTCCAATCTGCAAAAGATTATTTACAAATTGTATATATTGATCACTTCCATTACATCGAAACTGTGAAGTTAACATTGTAGAGTCATTCATAGTAACACTACTTCCTAATTTCTCTGCCCAGTTTGCTATTTCATTAACAGTTCCTATATCTTTAGTTGTTATACGTTGACTTTCATCAATTAAAAATACTGTAAATAATGATGCATTAATACATTCCTTAATTTGGTTAACTCCATTAAAGTCGCGATACATTTGTTTAACTAATCTGTGAGCCTCATCAACAATAAGACAATCATAAAAATTGTTTGCGCAATTACTAAGTCCGAATGGTGATCTGAAAAGCTGTTTAATATTCACTTCTTTCTTCAGGTCTGATTTGGAAAGTAATCTTAGGTAAGATTCTCTTGGAGCACTGTTTTTCGTGCAATAACTAGTATTCAATCCTTTTACAATAAACTCTTTGAGAAGATTAACAGCTAGTACAGATTTACCGGTTCCAGGTCCACCTTGTATTATTATAGTACGTTTTTTATAATCTTTTTTACATTGATTCATTATCTTTTTACACATATCGAAAACTACAACCTGATCATCAAGCAATATAAATTCCTTGTTCCCTTTCATTAATGATACAAGCGAGTCTTGTAATGATTTTGAAGGTCTAATTCTGCCATTATCGATTTTATATAATAGTTTACCATCACTGGATTTCATGGAAATATATTTCTTAATGAACTTCCTTAGTTCAATAATCTGATCTTTAATAAAGAATGGAGACTCATCATACCAGATTTTATATATTGGATATTTTAATGCATCTACATATCTCGAGTTGTAATTGTGCAAGAAAGCACAAGGAATAATTTTTATATCTTCATCTTGTATTTGTTCTGATGAATTACGGATACAAGTTGCATATGAGTAAGCTTGATAGGAAGGATGACTCACTATCCGATTTGCTCCACCAGTAAATGCTTTTACACTATGTAGCATTTCATCGGCAATTACTTCAGCTTTCTCCCATTGTTTTAATTCAATAATTACTATATTATTGCGATTTTGCATATCTGCTCCTGCAATAATAAAATCAACTCTCAATGAAGTTCTTGGTATCTGATATTCAATTGCTATATTCGCCTCTTCTGGAATCTCATTATCATCTAATACATTCCTCATATACATTAAGGAATTCTGCCATGATAAATACTCTGATTTTGCCCCTCCAGATAAACCTTTGCTACGCAATTGATTTAGAATTTTATCTGAAATTTGGTTCATAATAACATCATTATTAAACTGTTGTTTTGTTTCACTGTACACAATCATGATTATTCCTCTTTAAATTTGTTATATTTTACTGATGTGCCTCTAGCTTTTTCAACAGGATACTTTTTTTCAGTCTCAGCAAGCTTGTCTAATACAATTTCTTTTATGTTTAAATTTAACCTAGTCGCCATTTGAATACAATAATTTATTACATCGGCTAGTTCGTTTTTTACATCATCAAGCGAGTAATCTATATCATTCCATTGGAAGCATTCTAACAATTCATTCGCCTCAATAGAAATGCTTTTAGCCAGATTAACTGGTGAATGATATTTATCCCAATCTCTTTCTTTATTGAATAAGTCAATTTTTTTTGATAATTCATCTAATGAATCCATTACCCGATACCTCATTTATATTTTATTGTTCAATCTGACACTTTAGTAAACTCTTCACAATATTACAAATTACTTTTACTACATATGCCATAAATGTTACTTCATTCAGATATAATTCAGATTTCATATGTGAATCATTCACTTATTATCTTACCTTCACGATTATAAAGAATTTAACAATATTTATAGCTGTTCTTTATATATTATATCGTATTTTTGTTAATTTATTAGTTATTTTAGAAAAATTCAACTTATGTCCTATTATCAGGACAGTCGTTTAAAGATATTTATTGGAATTAACCTCATAAGATTTTAGATATACCTTTATATTACAGGTATTAATTCACTGTTTTCATGCTAATAAGATAATTAAGTATTTCGAAAAAACTATTGCGTTATACAAACTAAATTGATATAGTCATACCAATTGATTCATTAAATAAAGTATTTGCTACACAAACGAAGGTTTTTTATGCCTGATGAATTACTATTTGGAGTAATATTTATGAAAAAGAAACTGATTCTGCTTCTAATACCAGTCCTTATACTATCACTTTTATGTGGCTGTAATAAAGGTGGTGAACCTGCATCTCCTTTAAATGTTATTTATGAAGCTAACCATCAAAGAGATGAAATTTCCAGTCGTATATTCAGAGTATTCAAGATGGAAACAGAAAATGCTTTCTATGAGATTGAAAACAAAGAAGATATTGATGCGGTTAGTGCAGAAAGTATTATAAATGATATAGAAAAAATAGTTAAGAAGATTATTACATATAAAAATGAGTTGTTTGTTACAAAACCAACTATCATCATTACCCTGTATGACATAAAAACAGGTATTGAATTTGAAGAAGCTTACTGCATCAATAATACTGTAGTTGCAAATTTTGATATGATTGGTTCATATGATTTAACATTCTGCATAGTTGAAGCTATGAGTAATATTCATGACTATTGGCTTCTAAATGGCATAGCAGGTTCAGTTATGAACATAACAACAGATCCGGATCAGTTACGGGCATACTATAGCGATTCTGATAATCTGCATACCCTTGACTTCTTCGGAATGAGATTTATGAATGAATTTAACGGGGAGGATGTTGCTTATGCAAAGCAGACCGCAATAGCGTTATATAAATACATTGATGATAAGTATGGTTTTGACAGCATTGTTTCCCTTGAGCCTCAGATACAGATTAAAGTCACTAAAGGTATGAAGAATGAATGGCATAAATCCATCGGAGTAAAAAATATATATGATTCGAAGTATGATGGATTATTCGACGGTTATAGATTTACAAAAAAAGATGATTATGACATCACTATCATTTCTTCTTTTGCAGAATACAATATTATGATGCAGGAGGATGAAGAATTCTTATTAACTTCAATCGATAATCTTGAGCTGTTTTTATATAAAAACAAAATGGGATTTGAAGAACTTG
>JAAZCB010001127.1 GCA_012513545.1 Clostridiaceae bacterium | reverse complement strand
TTATGCCAATGGTACCGGAACACCTGAACCAGGAGGAATTACTTCAAAAGAACTGATACAGTCGGTTAATCTTTTAAAGGATTTGAATATTGTTGGCTTTGACCTTGTTGAAGTGTCTCCCCATTATGATCAGTCTGACAGGACTGCACTCTTAGCAGCAAAGATTATTAGAGACATAATTTTAATTAGAGGTTAATTAGTATATTATGCAAACCATAAAAAATTCCCTTGGACAATCTCATGAATATATAAAAATGTTTGTCAGGAGTGGAGATACTGTAGTTGATGCCACCTGCGGCAACGGCAATGATACTGTGTTTCTTGCTAGACTTGTAGGTGAAGAAGGTAAGGTATATTCCTTCGATATACAGGAAAGGGCAATAGCAAATACTAAAAAAAAGCTTGAGGACTGTAATCTTTCTGACAGAGCAGTCATAATAAAAGACGGGCACCAGAACATGGACCGTTACATAGCTGGATATGTCAAGGCCGTTATGTTCAACCTAGGTTACCTTCCAGGAGGAGAACACTCAGAAGGGACCAAAGCCCAAACCACTATTGAGGCAATAGAAAAGTCAATGAACCTTATTACAGTCGGAGGTATAATATCTATTGTTGTTTATTATGGTGGTGACAGTGGTTTTGATGAGAAGGAGAGAGTCCTTGAATTTTTACATAACCTTGATCAGAAAAAATATGTTGTTATGATGACTGATTTTATTAACCAGGCCAATTGCCCTCCAATACTGATTTGTATAGAAAAAATCATGTAAAATAACGGAAGATTGTTTTGAGTGGGGTATTAAATGGATAAATCAAGAAAAAAATATACAAAACTTTTTTACAGTATTGTTCTGATTATTGGCATTTTAGGAGTAATGGATTTTATCTTTCTCATGTTAATCGGAACTGTTATAAATTTCGGTATATTGTTTCCTCCAGTCGCAGGCGTTGTATTTATAACTGTCGGTTTAATAGGGATTAATGGAAAAAGTCATATCCTGAGGATAAAAAACAAGTTTCTGCGCTGGTCCTTTAACTCCCTTGTTATTCTGTTTATATTTTCCTTTGTTTTAGTAGAAGGCATTATTTTGTTCTCTGCAAGAACAGACAGCGACGCACAAGTAGACTATCTTGTTATACTTGGGGCCGGATTGAAGGGCGACCAGATTACACTTACTTTTAGAAACAGGCTTGACGTGGGTATTGAATATCTTAAGGCGAATCCGGGCTTAAGGGTTGTTGTAACTGGTGGTCAGGGACCGGGAGAAAATATCACAGAGGCTTTGGCTATGGAGAGGTATCTTGTTAATAACGGCATAGAAGCCGAAAGAATTATTAAAGAGGATAAGGCTACCAGTACCAATGAAAACATAAAGTTCACCAAAGAAATATTACTAAAATCCACCGGAAGAAGTGACTATAAAATAATGATAGTTACAAGTGACTTTCATATAATGAGAGCTAAAATGCTAGCCGTAAGACATGGCTTTAAACCCTTTGGCTTATCAGCATCTACAAATCCGTATATTTATCCCAATTGCTGCATAAGAGAGTACTTTGCTGTTATAAAATCTCTCATTATTGATTTTTAAGATAGACAGTAAGCTTTTAATGAGGACTGTATACTTTTGAAGCAAATACAAAGAAAACGATTATAAATATTGCCAGAACAGAGATGACATACATAGTAAGCTTTAGTCTTTTGAATACTAGCCATTCATGATTTATGTGATTTTTCTGGGTAACAAGAAATTTAATCAATTCAGACAACATTGCATCATTTTCATTGTCAATTTCGCAAAGCTGTATACCATAACTGAATCCCTTTGTTTTTGAATTATGTTTTCTTACTATAACTCCTGAAAACTCAATTCTTATACTAGGTGATACGAAGATGGTTATAACAACTTCAGAAACTGGCTTAATGTCAGCGACTGAGTGAATCATGCATCCGCCTGAGCTTAAATCATATAAAGTACCCCAGTACTCTACTTTATCATCGCATTTTATGGAACAGGAATAATTAACATGGAAGCGCTCGGTTTTTCTATGGTTTGAATAGTTCAGAACCTTGTCAAGTTGAACGGTAATAGCTTGTTTGCGGATTGAAACAATCTTTCTGGTAATACTGCCGGAAAGTAAGGTTTCGTTATCTTCTCCAAGTGACTTAATTTGAATTTTACTTCCTTCTTTGAGATACTCCTTAAAGTATTTGGCAGACAAAAAAACCTCAGCAATACTTTTGTCAAGGTTAATGTATGTAATAATTCCATGAACCCACTTTTCATCATTGTTGATTGAGACCTTGCAAAATATAATCGATGTATCTTGTTCAGGAATATTTTTTGCCAAATTGATCACCCCAACCTTTTATTTCATAATATTTATCGGTAAATATTATGAAAATCTTAGATAGAAAAATACAAGTGTCAATAAATTTTCCAATAAACTATTGTTAATTGAATAACAGTATCATATAATTTTTTTGAACTTGTCTTTTTTATAACAAACTTTTTATAAATTATTGAAATGGTTAATAATTTAAGATATAATTTAATAAATTAGTACCTGGTAATAATATCATATAATAAATTTTATACTTGACAAAAGTAAAGTTCATTGCTGGGAATAATATATTATGATTAATTCAATTATATTCGATCTCAGTACGTTGCAAATTAAAATCAATAATAAAGAAAGATAAGAGGTGGGAGTTTAATGGAAAATAATGACAAATTGGGTTTGCTCCACTCGAAAATAGCTCAAATAGAACAAGGTGGAGGAGCAGACAAAATATCAAAGCAGCACGAGTCAGGTAAACTTACCGCAAGAGAAAGACTTAAACACCTGTTTGATGAAAACAGCTTTGTTGAAGTTGATGCATTTGTTGAAACCAGAAGTATTGACTTCGATATGCAGAAAAAGAAGGTTGCCGGAGACGGTGTTGTAACCGGTTATGGTGCTGTAAACGGAAGACTTGTATTTGTGGCATCTCAGGATTTTACGGTTATTGGTGGGTCCTTGGGAGAAATGCATGCCCAAAAGATAACAAAGGTCATGGACATGGCTATGAAAATGGGCGCACCGTTTATCAGTATCAACGACTCGGGTGGTGCCAGAATTGAAGAAGGAATAGATGCTTTGAAGGGCTTTGGAGATATATTCTTCAGAAATACACTGGCCTCAGGCGTTATTCCACAGATTTCGGTAATAATGGGTCCGTGTGCCGGTGGTGCGGTTTATTCTCCAGCAATTACCGACTTTGTTTTTATGGTTGAAAAAACCAGCCAGATGTTTATAACAGGTCCGCAGGTAATTAAGGCTGTTACCGGCGAAGATGTATCCTTTGAAAAGCTTGGAGGTGCTGATACGCACAATTCAGTAAGTGGTGTCGCACATTTTAAGAATTCAAGCGAACAGGAATGTATAGAACAAATTAAGAAACTTATCGGTTTTCTTCCTGAAAACAACCTTTCGGATGTTCCTTACTCTGCTTCAAACGACGATATGAACAGATTATGTGAAAACCTCAATAGTATTATTCCTGAGGGTTCAAATAAACCATATGATATGGTTGATGTCATAGCTTCGGTGGTTGACAACGGAGACTTCTTTGAAATTCAAAAGCATTTTGCTCAAAACATTATTATAGGTTTTGCAAGGATGAACGGAGGTACAATCGGAATTATTGCAAACCAGCCCAAATACTCTGCCGGTGTTCTTGATGTCAATTCATCAGACAAGGCTGCAAGGTTTGTACGTTTCTGTGATTCTTTCAATATACCTATTGTTACGTTTACAGATGTTCCGGGTTATTTACCTGGAGTAGGACAGGAACACAGCGGTGTTATAAGACATGGTGCAAAGCTACTGTTTGCTTTCTCAGAGGCAACAGTTCCCAAAATAAACATTATTGTAAGAAAAGCATATGGCGGTGCTTATATAGCGATGAACAGCAAGCACCTTGGGGCCGACATGGTTTTTGCCTGGCCTTCTGCTGAAATTGCAGTAATGGGACCTGATGGTACTGCAAACATTATATTCAGAAAAGAAATATCAGCGGCGGATGATCCTGTGGAAACGAGAACAAAGTTGATTGAAGAGTATCGTGAAAAGTTCTCAAATCCTTATGTTGCTGCATCAAGGGGCTATGTGGACGATGTTATCGAACCAGCCTCCACAAGAATAAGAGTTATCAGCGCTCTTGAAATGCTTGCAAGCAAGAGGGAGAACAGACCTGCTAAAAAGCATGGCAATATTCCTTTATAATAAACTGCTAATAAATTGAAACTAAAATCTAAGTTTTATAATACTACTGCTAATACAGTAGAGCTGTCTTTGGAAAATATACAGCAGTAACTAATTTTCCGATTGGGATAGTATAAAAGGAGGTACTTTATGAAAGAGAATATTGATAACGATATTATTATAGCTATTACAGCTGCAATAACATCTATAGATGTTAAGCCAGGATATAAACTTGTTGTTAAGTCGTATAAAAGAATACCTCAGGTTTCACCAATCTGGTCTTCAACCGGAAAAATCGAGAGAATGAAAAGAAGCTTATAAAAAAAGTGATTAGGAGGATTTTAATATGAGAAAGTTCTTTATAAAAGTGAATGGAAACCAGTACGAAGTTGAAGTAGAAGAGGTAAG
>JAAZCB010001126.1 GCA_012513545.1 Clostridiaceae bacterium | reverse complement strand
GTATTGATGCCAATAAATTTGGGAAAATAAGCATTACTAGAAACCCTAATATTGCTTCGCTTCTTCAGCGTGCCAACTATATTGAAAAAATGGGGACTGGTATTTCAAGAATAACAAATGCTATGAGAGGTGCTGAGTTACCTTTGCCGGAATTTGAGGTCGAAGGTTTTTTTATGGTGACACTAATGAGAGATTCTTATTTAAAACGTCAAAATGGAGAGCAATCGCCGATTAGTGACATCAATGACACTGATAAAAATGTCACTAATGTCACTAATGTCACTAATGATGAATTAACAATCCGTATAATTGAAATTATCAAATCAAATAATCATATAAGTATTCCGGAAATTTCAAAAATTGCAGATGTGACAACAAGAACAGTGCAAAGGAAAATTAATAAATTAAAGGAAGTCGGAATAATAACTAGAGAAGGAAGTAAAAGAACGGGCAATTGGGTGATTATAAAAAATATCGGGGGGAATGGACATGAATGATAAATCTTTTATTGAGGTGCAGTTCCCTGTATCAAAAGTATCGAAGGAGAGCTATAAGGAGAGAAAAGCAAATTTAGGACAAACTCTTACAGGTTTGGGTAAGTGGTGGGGAAGAAAACCGTTGGTACTTGTCAGAGCAGCAATTCTTGGTCTTTTAATGCCCGTTTCAAAAGATGCAAAAAAAGACATGGACATATTTTTGAAAATAATGACTATGGATAAAAAGGGATTATTACATCGAAAGTCAACAAGAATTTCAGTTGAGAGTATCTTTGAAATGCTTACAAATAAGGAGCGAGAACAATATTTTATTGGTGATAATGTAGCAAAATGGAAGGAAGAGATAACCAACGAAGAGAAGTGCGAGGCAGAGACAAAGGCTTGGCACAGGCTTACTTATGATAAAAAACTGACATATTGCATTCGTCCAGAGGAAGCAGAGAACATTGATCAAGAGGAATGGGAAATTATAAACGCTCACTTGGGAACTACAGCAACGAACTTGCAGGAACTTGTAGAACAGCTTGGAGTTAAAAAGTTCGGACGTAAGGCTGTTGTGGGAGATTGTTTTTGCGGTGGGGGCTCAATACCATTTGAAGCCGCAAGAATGGGAAATGATGTTTTTGCATCTGACTTAAACCCTATAGCAGGTTTGCTTACATGGGCAGATTTAAATATAGCAGGTGCAAGTGATGAAGAAATAGAGGAATTAAGAGAATTTCAGGAAAAAGTCTATAAAGCGGTAGACGAACAGGTTAAAGAGTGGGGAATTGAAACCAATGAGCAGGGTGACCGGGCAAATTCATATTTATACTGTAATCAAACCATTTGTCCCGAATGTGGTTATAAGGTTCCGCTTTCACCGTCATGGATTATAGGAAAAGGGACCATGACTGTTGCAATATTGAAGGATAATGGAAAAGATGGCTTTGATATAGAAATAAAAAGCGGTGTTACCGCAAAAGAAATGAAAGAGGCTGATGAAAAAGCAACTATTGTAACTGGTAATATGTATTGTCCTCACTGTAAAAAAACAGTACCAGTTTCAGCTATAAGAAGAGATACAAGTGAAGGTTATGGATTAAGGCAGTGGAAAAAGGATGAGTTTATACCTCGGGAGGATGATGTTTTTCAAGAAAGACTTTACTGCATAAGATATGAACATGAAGAAGAGTATGTTGATAAAAAGGGTGAGGTTAAAGTAAAACGTACCCGTTATTATGTTGCTCCTACGGAGAATGATCTAAAGCGCGAAAAGAAGGTTGTAAGTTTGCTTACTGATAAATTTAAGGATTGGCAAGAATGTGGTTACATTCCTTCTAGTGAAATTGAAGAAGGTGAAAAGACTAATGAATTAATGAGAACACGTGGTTGGAGATATTGGCACCAATTGTTTAACCCAAGGCAGCTTCTGGTACATGGGTTGTTTATAGAAAAGATTGAGAAGTTTGC
>JAAZCB010001125.1 GCA_012513545.1 Clostridiaceae bacterium | reverse complement strand
ACATACATTTGATAAGGCACTGTTTTCAGTGCATGCTCAGGATTATGCAAAAAAGTCGGGCGGAAGAGTTCCGGAAGTTTTAAGAGATAAATCCGATAATCTCATAGTTAATTACAATGAGCAGCTTTTTGTTTTGTATGAGTGGCTTATTGGCAGAGATCTTGAATTTGGAAATAAAGAAGATTTAAGAAGGGCTGTTGCGGGACTTGCTGACTTTCATGCAGCAACTAAAGGTTACAAGGCTCCAAACAACGCAAGGGTTTCTACAAAGCTTGGAAAATGGCCCGACCAGTACAGTTCAATGAAAAACAAGCTTATAAACTGGAAAGAAACAGCACGTGAAAATTCATCAATCCAATGCTACGATGTATATCTAAAGTATGTTGAGGACATGGTCGAACTGTCTGAAAGCGCTTTAAGACTATTGAAAAAATCCTCCTACTGTGATTTGACCTCTGATGCTTCCTCATCAGTAGTACTCTGTCACCAGGATTATGGAAAAGGAAATGCGCTACTTGTTAATAATGATGTATATGTTATTGACCTTGATGGAGTGACTTTTGATCATCCTGTTCGTGACCTTCGGAAAATTATCGGCAAGCTTGCAGAAAACAAAGGTATATGGGATTTAACTTCAATTTCTGACATTCTGGGTTGGTATAGAGAGTTTAACCCGCTTGATAAAAAAGAAGAAGAACTATTGTACATAGATCTTCTTTACCCGCACTGGTTCTATGGACTAGTCAAAAATATGTTTTTAAACGGAAAAACAATAAGCTCCTCAAAGCTCGAAAAAATTTCAAACCTGGAAAAGTCAAAAACAAATTTATTCAGCAGCATATTTTAGAAATATAGGGGTGAGTGAAATGAAAATAGCTTTGATTTGTACCGAGAAACTACCTGTTCCCCCAATAGACGGCGGAGCAGTTCAACTATATATAAGCGAAATCCTGCCATATATATCCACCCAACATGATATTACCGTTTTTAGTATCGGGCACCCAAACCTAAAAAATACTGAAGAAGTTGACAAGGTAAAATATGTAAGGTTACCTGCTCAAAGTTCAGAAAGGTATATTAATGGTATAAGAAACGTCCTTGATGACAGCTATGACCTTGTACACATATTCAACCGTCCACGCTGGGTTCTTGAACTGTGCCCTGGCCTGCCAGACACCAAGTTCAGTCTAAGCCTTCATAATGAAATGTTTGCTCCTGAAAAGATTCCTGCTTCAAAAGCAGTTGAGTGCATTAACAGAGTAGAATTTATCAATACTGTTAGTAAATTCATAGCTGATGGCGTAAAAAAGCTGTACCCTTCGGCAGAAAGCAAATTAAACGTAGTCTACTCAGGAGTTAACACGGAAAAGTATCATGCCGGTTGGACAGATGAAGGTATTTCAAACAAGCTTGTACTAAAAAATAAATTTGGTATTCAAAATAGAAAGGTAGTGCTTCATGTCAGCCGATTAAGTCCTAAAAAAGGAAACCATATTGTATTAAAGGCAATGAAGAAAGTAATGGAAGCACATCCGGACTCAGCACTTGTTGTAGTTGGAAGTAAATGGTATGGAAAAAACGAAGAGGATGATTTTACAAAACAATGTAAAGCACTTGCAGGTGAATTAAATGGGCCTGTTGTCTTTACAGGATTTATTCCCCCCAGTGAAATACCTTCCTACTACAATATGGGTGATGTGTTTGTTTGTGCATCACAGTGGAATGAACCTTTAGCAAGAGTACATTATGAAGCAATGGCAGCAGGACTTCCAATTATTACAACCAATCGTGGCGGTAATGCAGAAATTTTCGAACACCACAAAAACGGTCTTGTAATTTCAGACTACAGCAACCCCGATTCATTTGCTGATTATATCAACTATCTTTTTTCAAACCCCCAAAAAGCCACAGAACTCGGTAAAAACGCAAGGCAAAGCGCAGTAACCGGTTACACCTGGCAAAGAGTTGCGTCTGATGTACTTTCCCGTATAAATTCAACGTTTTTCAGGGAAGTGGTTTAAATGAGAGTAATATTGGTAACAGGAGGAGCAGGCTTTGTAGGAAGCAATTTCATAAGATACTTTTTAAGAAGGAACAAGGATTTTGTCATAGTCAATATGGATAACCTCAACTACGCCTCCAATCTTAAGAATTTAAAGGAACTTGAGAGGTCTCCAAGGTATCACTTCGTCAAGGGCAGCATATGCAATCAGGAACTTGTGAATTATGTTGTTAAAAGGCACAGGCCTGACTATATACTAAATTTTGCCGACGAATCTGAGCGAAGCAATAATTCATTTGTTGCAAGCCAGACAAACCTTACAGGCACAGTTGTTCTTCTTGAAAGTGCGAAATATTTCTGGGGAAAGCATAATTATAGCGGCAACAGATTCATTCAGGTTTCAACCACTGAAGTATACGGCTGCACAAAGAATAATGACGAATTCTTTACTGAGGAATCGGCCCTTTCTCCTCAAAATCTGTATTCAGCTTCTAAAGCAGGCGCGGATTTGATTGTAAAGTCCTTTAATTCATCTTATGGCTTTCCATCAATTATAACAAGATGCTGCTTAAACTATGGTCCATTCCAACACCCCGATAAATTTATTCCCTCCGGTATTTTAAATACTATAGAAGGTAAGCATATGATGCTTGGTGATAACAGCTCTTATTTAAGGGAATGGATACATGTTATTGATCACTGTGTCGCATTAATTAGAGTTATGTTTTACGGAAAACCCGGTGAAATATACAATATCGGTTCAGGAAATGAAATCTCTGATGCAGACATGGCAAAGAAAATACTAAGCCTCATGGGAAAAGCGGAAGATATTCCCGAGCCAGTAATTAGAAATCCAGAGCTTCAAATGCGTAATGCCGTCAACAGCTATAAGGCAAGAAATAATTTAGGTTGGGGTCCGAGGTACAAACTTGAAGACGGTTTAAAGGATACAATTCAATGGTATAAGACTAATTCCGATTGGTGGAATGACCTGCCCGAATGATGATTTAATGAATATAAGAATAATAATAAGCAGGAGTAAACTT